>CAYJIQ010000115.1:0-6681 GCA_964370275.1 uncultured Christensenellaceae bacterium | reverse complement strand
AGCGTCAATAAAGCCCGCAAACGCAAAAATCCCTCTAAAAACTAGGGGGATTTTTTCTTCCTTCGCTGCAAGAACTTGCATTTTTCGGTCACTTATTACAGATAAGCTCCCTCTAATGCAAAACCTTGCGCCTCGGCTTGCAGGCTTTCTTGACACTCTCCAGCCTGTTTTAACATTTTTGACAGGCTGAGACCGAAGCATACTCGCTTCGGCCTCAGAGCGTCAATAAAGCCCGCAAACGCAAAAATCCCTCTAAAAACTAGGGGGATTTTTTCTTCCTTCGCTGCAAGAACTTGCATTTTTCGGTCACTTATTACAGATAAGCTCCCTCTAATGCAAAACCTTGCGCCTCGGCTTGCAGGCTTTCTTGACACTCTCCAGCCTGTTTTAACATTTTTGACAGACTGAGACCGAAGCATACTCGCTTCGGTCTTTTGATATCTATCGGAAATTTGGTGAAGGTTTAGCAGACAACGCCTTCGAGCGACTGTGTATTCTTGCCAACCGCAACTACAGTTGCCTTGCTAAAGTCAAATGAATGTTCTATTGCGTTGTGAAGGTCGTCGAGCGTTAGCTTTGTTGTGCGCTCAATAACCTCTTCCTCGGTAACAATGTGTCCCCTAAGAAGTGCGCTCTTTCCAAGAAGGTTCATCCTTGTGGAGCTACTCTCCTGAGAGAGCACGAAGTTGCCCATGAGCTGTTCTTTGCTCTGTGTAAGCTCTTCTTTTGTTATGCCTTCTTTCTTCATCTTTTCAAACTCTTCGACGATAGCTTCGAGCACGACCTTTGAATTGTCCGCCGAACAAGCCGCATAAGCCGCGAGCATTCCCGTGCCTTCGTAGCTTGAGGGGAATGTAAAGACCGAGTACGCCATGCCCATCTGCTCTCTAATCCTCTGGAAGAGTCTGCTGCTCATGCTTCCGCCTAAAATATTGCTCACAGCGGCAACAGCATCTTTTCGCATGTCTGAATACTTATATCCGGGAAGAGCGAGTGCTATATGAACCTGCTCAATTTCCTTTTGCACCGAGGTAAATTTTTGTGTTTTCTCGTTGTCTTTGTATACAGCAGGTGGTTTTGAAGGCGCTTTTTGCGGTCTTGAAAAGAATTTTTCGACGCAGTCATAGAGTTCGTTTTCGTCGAAGTTTCCCGCAACGGATACAGCGTAGTTGTCGGGCTGGTAAAGATCGTCGATATACTGAACCATACTGCTTCTTGATAGGTTGCGGATGTTTTCTGCAGGGCCTAGAATCGTCTGTCCGATTGTCGTTCCTTCAAAAAATGTCGAGGCAAGCGTCTCAAGCGCGACGTCGTCGGGCTGATCTTCGCTCATGGAAATCTCCTCGATAACCACGCCCTTTTCCTTTTTCATTTCGTCTTCGTCAAGTACTGAATTGCAGAAGATGTCTCCGACAATCTCCATGCCGAATTTAAGCTTGGAGTCCATCACCTTTGAATAGTAACAGGTGAACTCCTTGGAGGTGAAGGCGTTTATCTGGCCGCCAATATTGTCCATGTCCATTGCAATCTGTTTAGCACTGCGTTTTTCAGTGCCCTTAAACATCATATGTTCAATAAAGTGGGATATCCCGTTTAGCGACGCTGTTTCGCCGCTACACCCCGCCTTAACCCAGACGCCGATACTGCATGAACGGAAGTTTGGGAGTTTTTTGCCTACAACTCGCACTCCGTTTGGTAAAATTTTATCTATATACATCTCTCGTCCTTTCTACTATAGCGGTAAATTTCTCCTAAGGCAAAAATAAGACCGCTATGCTCTTTATATATTTTGAGCAATTTGCTGTCATGTATTCTGGAATGTGGGACGATAAGTCAATTTTTTTGAGGTGCCGAGGCTTTGCTGCTTCTCGGCACTCTCGTTTATGTCATGAAATTATTTTATTCTTCGATACCGCCTTCTTGCGGAACTCCTTTCATGGTGAGGTTTATTCTGCCCTGTTTATCAACCTCGACAACCTTTACCGTTACGATATCGCCTTCTTTGACGATATCTTCGACCTTTTCTACACGGTGGTCTGCGAGCTTAGAGATGTGCACCAACCCGTCTTTGCCGGGCACTAATTCTACAAATGCACCAAAGTTCATAAGGCGTACGACCTTGCCTGTAAACACTTCGCCCGCTTCGATGTCTTTGCCGATTGCTCCGATAATCTTCTTTGCTTTGTCTGCCGCTTTGGAGTCGGGTGTTACGATAAACACTCTGCCGTCATCTTCGATGTCGATTTTGACTCCCGTTTCTGCGATTATCTTGTTAATTGTCTTTCCGCCGGGTCCGATAACGTCTCTGATCTTATCGGGGTTGATGTTAAAGCGGATGATTTTGGGTGCAAAGTCGCTCATATCGTCGCTTGCCTGCGAAATAACCTTGTTCATTTCGCCCATGATATGGAGTCTTCCTCTTTTTGCCTGTTCAAGTGCATTTTGAAGAATCTCTTTGTCTATTCCCTTTATCTTTATGTCCATCTGTATGGCGGTTATGCCCTCTGCATTGCCCGTTACTTTAAAGTCCATGTCCCCGAGGAAGTCCTCAAAGCCCTGGATGTCGGTAAGGACGGCGATTTTTCCCGTCTCTTCGTCTTTGATAAGTCCCATAGCGACGCCTGCAACCGGCGATTTCATGGGAACGCCTGCGTTCATGAGTGCCATTGAGCTTGCGCATGTAGATCCCATAGATGTTGAACCGTTTGAGCTAATAACTTCGCTGACCGTTCTTATTGCATAGGGGAATTCGTCTTCGGAGGGAAGCATGGGCAGTATTGCTCTTTCTGCCAGTGCGCCGTGGCCGACTTCTCTTCTGCTTGATGCTCTTAGCATCTTTGCCTCGCCTGTTGAATACGGTGGCATGTTGTATTGGTGCATGTATCTTTTGAAGACATCCTCGCTGATTCCGTCAAGGGTTTGTCCCTCGCCGAGCCCGCCTAAAGTTACAATGCTTAAAACCTGAGTTTGTCCTCTTGTGAAGACAGCACTTCCGTGTGTGCGAGAAAGCAGTCCCGTTTCACACCAGATCGGGCGAACAGTTTCTGCGTCTCTACCGTCGGGTCTGATTCCCTGGTCGGTAATCTTCTTGCGGACAACTTCCTTCATTAGAGCGTACATTGTGTTTGAAACGTCGCTCTTGTTGTCGGGGTATTGCTCGCTAAGCTGTGCCCAAATTTCTTTGTTTACCTGTTTAGTACGTGATTCGCGCTCTGTTCTGTCAAAAGTATCAAGACTCCAGACAACTTTGTCGTATGCAGCTGCTCTTACTGCCGCGACGATTTCTTCGGGAGTTTTGTAGATAACTGCGTCTTCTTTTAGCGGCTTTCCGCAAGTGTCTTTGATCTCTTCGATGAATGTGCAGATTTTCTTGATCTCTTCGTGTGCAAAAAGAATTGCGTTTAGCATTTCTTCTTCGGTTACAAGGTCTGCGCCCGCTTCAACCATCATAACAGCGTCCTTTGTTCCCGAGACGACGAGGTGAAGTTTGCTATCCGCTCTTTGTGCAAGGTCGGGGTTGATGATAAATTCACCGTCTACCATGCCCACAAGCACGGATCCTGTCGGCCCTGCAAAGGGAATGCCCGAGATTGAAAGTGCAGCGGACGAGCCGATCATAGCAAGAATTTCCGGGGGAACTTCGTTGTCTATTGAAAGACAAGTTGCGATAATTTGAACGTCGTTGTAGTAGCCTTTAGGGAAAAGCGGCCTTATGGGTCTGTCGATAAGACGAGATGTAAGGATTGCACGTTCCGAAGGTCTACCCTCTTTTTTTATAAAACCGCCGGGAATTTTTCCCACCGAGTACATTCTTTCTTCGTATTCAACACTAAGGGGGAAGAAGTCTATCCCGTCTCTCATGTCCTCCGATGCTGTTGCCGTTACGAGTATGGCGTTGTCTTCGCAGCGAACTATAACTGCTCCGTCCGCTTGACCTGCATACTTGCCGGTTTCAATAATTAGTTCTTTGCCTCCAAGCTGTGTCTTGAATACATTATGTTTTGTCATTTAATTTCCTCTCTGCGGTTCCTCCGCACATTATTACACACCTTTAACAGTAGTACAACTATTGTAGCACATAATAATGAAAGATACCATATGTTTTTTGCGATTTTCACAAACTATTTTATAACATTACGGTGTTGGAGTTGAGCCCGGTTTTCAATTTCTGCGTCAAATATTTTCAAAGATTGTTGCAAGGGGCTTATAATAATCGCCGGTTCAAAAAATTGCTTAAACAAAAGCATTTTTTTTATTTTAATACTTGAAATTGTAAAAAATATGTGTTAGAATGCAGAGAGCGGTTGCATATGGGCTTTTATTTTGTGTAGCAATCGTAAATTACGGAGCAAAACGTGAGAGTGGGGAAGCCCACTCTTTATATTTGTAAAGTGCCGACAAATAAACAGTGAAAAGTTCGGCTGTGATGTCGAGTGTTTGGTTGGAGTCACTACACGCTGCATAAACGGAGGCAAAATGAGGGAAAACTTAGAAAATACGGTGGAAAACCTCGTAAAACCCATAGTGGAGGAGCTTGGATTTGAACTTTACGACGTGGAGTTTATCTCTAAAAGAGAGGAAAGCGAGCTCGTTATCACCATTGACAAAGAGGGTGGGATAAATCTGGACGACTGCGAAAAAGTCAGCCGTGCCGTAGATGAACCTCTTGAAGTGGCGGATATAATCGAAGAAGCCTACTTTATGACAGTGTCGTCCGTCGGTATAGACAGACAGCTCAAAAAGGAAAAGGACTACAAACGTGCGCTGGGCAGTATGATAGATATAAAGCTCTTTGCAAAGGTGAATGGCAAGAAGGAATTTTGCGGAATACTAAAGGACTTCGGAGAGGCAATCACGCTTGAGGTAAAGGGCAAGGATATGGTGTTTGAAAACAAACAGGTCGCTATAGCAAGAATGCACGTGGAGTTTAAATAAGGAGAAAATTAATGCAATCCGGCAATATATTTGAAGCACTAAACGCCCTTGAAAAGGAAAAAGGGATAAGCAAAGACATTATAATAGATGCGATAAAGACAGCTCTTATCTCAGCATATAAGAGAAACTTCGGCGACAGCCAGAGCGCTCGCGTAGACATAGACGTAGCCACGGGCAAGATTCAGGTTTTTGCCGAGAAAGAAGTTGTAGACGACGTGTTTGACGATTCGTTTGAAATCAGCCTTGAAGACGCAAAGGCGATACACTCGGCATACGAACTGGGAGATATTCTTGAAATCGAGGTAACACCTTCGAGCTTTGGCAGAATTGCGGCGCAGACTGCAAAGCAAGTTGTCGTACAAAAATTAAGAGAAGCCGAAAGAGGCGTTGTGTTTGACCAATACCAGGAAAGAGAAAACGAAATCTTAACAGGTGTTGTTCACAGAATAGAGCGCGGATGCGTGTACTTAGAGCTAGATCGTGCGGAGGGAATCCTGCCTATGAGCGAGGCTATCCCCGGCGAAAAGTACATGGTAAACGCAAGATACAAAGTATACGTTATAGAGGTAAGAAGGACGGCAAAAGGTCCGCAGATAGTGACATCGCGTTCGCATCCCGGGCTTGTTAAACGCCTGTTTGAACTTGAAGTTCCCGAGATCGCAGAAAATGTCGTTACAATCAAATCCATCGCAAGAGAAGCGGGACACAGAACAAAAATTGCAGTATATTCAGAAGAAGATAATATAGATCCGGTAGGCGCGTGTGTTGGACCAAAGGGTTCAAGAATTGAGCAGGTTGTCGAAGAGCTTTCGGGTGAACGCATCGACGTTATCCCATACGACAGCGACCCCGCAATATTCATTTCAAACGCACTAAGACCCGCTAAGGTAATATTAGTACAAGTAAACCCCGAGGAGAAGGCGGCAAAGGTCGTCGTTCCCGACTATCAACTTTCGCTCGCAATCGGCAAAGAAGGCCAAAATGCAAGGCTTGCAGCAAAGCTTACGGGATACAAGATAGACATAAAGAGCCAATCTCATGTCGTAGACGGCGTGTTTGGAGAAGCTCCCGAGATGGAACAGGAAGACTCGCTCAACATGAGCCAGATGCCATCCATCGACCTGGTTTTCGGAGAACAACCGGAATTTACAGAGCCTATCGACGGCGAGCTTGAAGGCGGCTTCGGCGGGTTTGATTCTAACATAGAGGGTGAAGAATTTACAGAAAGCTCCGCTCCGGATTTTGCCGGGTTTGGGGAATTGCCGGAGGGTGCATTTGGCGGGTTTGACTCGATTCCCGAAGGCGAATTTGATATGGGCGACTATAAGTTTGACTACGAGAAGGAAGACGAGGAATAAAAACCTTGAAGCAAAAAAAAATCCCCGTGCGCATGTGTGTTGCCTGTAGGACGGGCAGACCAAAAAAAGAACTTATTCGCGTTGTTAAGACAGACCAAGGTATAGTTGCCGACATTACCGGAAAGGCGAACGGCAGGGGTGCGTATCTGTGCCCGGACGAAGCTTGCCTGGATAAGGCAATAAAGACACGTGCGATAAACAGGGCGCTCGAATGCGATTTTACGCAGGAAGAGTCCGAAGGGGTAAGAAGGGTGATATTGCGACGTGATATTGAAAGATAGTGCACATTCGCTGGTAGGTCTTGCTGTAAAAGCGAGGAAAGTCAAATTCGGAAGCTTTGGTACGCAGGGTGCGGTAAATGCTAAAAAGAGCGATCTAGATGTCATAG
>CAYJIQ010000114.1:0-6689 GCA_964370275.1 uncultured Christensenellaceae bacterium | reverse complement strand
CTTGTTATCTTGTCTGCTCCGTATATAGCACGCAAAAATTCTGTTCTTCCTGCGCCGACCAAGCCATATAAACCGATTATTTCTCCTTTATGGAGCTTAACACTTACGTCATCGATAACGGATGTGGAAATATTTTTTGCTTCGAGCACCACTTCTTTTTCGCTAACTTTTGCATACGAGGTATTAACTCTAGACTCTATCTTGTGACCTATCATAAACTCTACCAACTGGTCTTGGGTAATGCTGTTGATATCGCACGTGGTTACATTCTTTCCGTCTTTTAGCACAGTAACTCTATCTCCCGCCATAAACAATTCTTCTAGGCGGTGCGAGATGTATATTATAGTAATCCCCTTAGCTTTTAAGTCTGCAATTATGTTTAACAATGTTTCAAATTCATTTTTTGACAATGTAGCAGAAGGCTCATCCATTACTATCATCTGTGCATTTAGCGAAAGACATTTCATAAGTTCAACCAACTGTCTTGAGCCTATTGACAAATCTCCTGCATGTGACTTGACATCAATTGATAAATTCAGACTCTCAACAAGCTCTTCTGCCTTTTTATGTGCAGTATTCCAGTCTATTCGACCGAATTTTCGAGGCATATTGTTTAAAAAAATATTTTCTGTTACCGTCAAATCATTAACTAGTGATAATTCCTGGTAAATTACAGCCACTCCACATTTTCTCGTTTCAGTTGTGCTACCGCCTTTGAGTTCTTTGCCATCGAAAAACACACTACCTTCGTCTTTCTCATAAGCACCTGCCAATATCTTCATCAGAGTGGATTTTCCCGCTCCGTTAGCGCCGATTAGACAGTGAACTTCTCCGCGCCTTGCATAAAAAGATACATCATCAAGAGCTTTAACACCCGGAAAGCTCTTGCAGATATTTTTCATCTCAAGGATGGTATTATGCATAATTTATACCTCCTGCTCATTGCTCCATATATTTTTTCGACTACAATGTTGCAGCCTAAATCAAATTCAACATGAATTTTTTTACGTAGATTTGTTGCCACCGTTCGTACTCCTTTAGTCATCTGCTGTCTACTCTTGCCTACGATCTTTTTAAAATTAATTTCATGCGTAGCAATTAATTTCATTTATTTGATAGTTAATATTTTTTTCGTGCAAATAGATAATATCACACATATAGAGACTTTGTCAATCCATTTTTTTAAATTTCAATTTTTTCTTTAACAACAGAAAATAATTTCACACATTAACGTGTATATTTAATTGCATTATATATGAACATAATTTGCAGGCAAACTTTTACAGGAATTTATTTGTCACTGTTTATTTTTTTACTTTTACATCTCTTATCCATTAATCTATATTTTCAATAATTTGCCACATTCTGGCAAACAGAGTATTAATTACCTAATTAAATGGAATATTTAGAAAAACATATGAAGATATTATCTATCATCTACTTCTAAAGTTATTGTTCTAATAAAACTTTCACCATTTTGGCTATCTCCGTCTGTTTTATCTATTAACTGCAAAACCACTGTATTTTCTTCTCGAGCCTCTAAAGGATACGCAATCCAACCGCCACTGCCTTCAAAATAATAATGAATTCCTTCTATTTCTCCATCACGAACAACGTATTGCCATTCGAAGCTTTCAGGACCTAGCTCAGGTGTATCCTGCTGTTGGCTCGTGCCGTCCGGATTGAATGTGATGGTTCGAATCATACCTTCCGCCACATAGTCATATTCGTTATCATCTTCAGGTGAATCATAGCCTTCTTGTGTCATCAAAATATATTTCCAAGTTCCTGCAAGGTCTATATAACCGTTCAAAACCGGCAATTTAATGCATTGGAGATCGTCATCCGGAATCACCATATCAAAAACAACCCCGCTGTCTTCTTCGCCTGCCGGAATGACTTCAAAATCATCCCAAAAATCGCTGTCACAGTCTATATCATTAACGGACACACTGTCATGAATGATATCTGCACAACTTGGCGCTACTTTGTTTGTCGGCTCGGGCGAGATGTTATCGTTATCTTGTACGTCCGCTATGTCTTCGTCGCTTTGCGTGTCAGACGCATGCACACTGTCATCCGAGACATCTTCGGCATCCAGCGATTCCTGCTCGATTTTAATTCCGTTTACAGAGATAGTATTCACTTGAAGAGGATAGCTTTCCATTATATCGCCATCATATTCAACTGTAACCTCGTCGCCAACCTTTACATCCAGCGTATGTGGGATGGCAACATATACTTGATCGCCTGAAGATAAGATAATCGTTTCATCTTTGTTTGGGACGACAATAGCTCGATTTTCGTCAATAGAACTAATCACACCCTTAAATGTGGTAAGTTCTGCCGCTTCTAATGCAGTACTGCTCGGCTGCTCAGTTTGAATTGTTACAGTTTGGGGCACACCACAAGCTACGAATCCAAGCAACAAGACACCGGTTGTTATCATCACCAACAATATCTTTTTCATAATATTTCTCCTGTTTTTATAAATCGATAATCATTTGCATGTAGGGCAATTCTTCAAACCCCAATCGTTCGTATAGTTTGATAGCTCCGACATTTTCACTCACAACTTCCAGCCTGTACCGCTTTGTTTTGTGGTCAAACTCGCTTCGAACAAACTCAAAAATCTTCGTTCCGATTCCTTTACCCTTAAAATCATCTCTTACATATATCTCTTCAATTAGCGTTACAATGCCCCCTGCTTCACTTGAGTATGTAAAAGAAAGTGTGCAAAAACCCTCATAATGTCCATCCGACTCACTAATAATAATTTTTACATACGGGCTATCCGCAAGCGCAAGTTCTATAGTGCGCTCAATGTTCTCGTTTGGTATATCATGACACACCGCATCTGTGGCATAAAACTCTTTTAGCAGTGTTGCACACGCCTCCGCATCTTTTTTTTCAATAAACCTAATCATCTTCAACCTTTGAAATATAAGAATTTTTCCGTTTAAAACTGCAAAACAGTCCTTTTATTATAGCAATAAATTTATTTATATTCAATACAAAAACAATTATTTTTATTATAGACGTGTCTAAAACAATGTGATAAAATATAGTAAATAAAATTATTGTTACTTATTAGGAGGTTGTGTAAGATGAGCTCATATAAACGTTGGTTGCAAAATTCGCCAATGAAAAGAAAATTACTCCCAACTCAGTTAATTTCTATTACTTTGATAGTGTTGCTGACGCTTATCTCCGTCGTTTCACTTTCAACAGTTAGTTCGCTATCCAACAAGCTCGTTGAAGAAAACGTGCAAAACACCGAGGACTTAAACAACATTATTGAAAACATGTATCTATGCAGAGTTACCGGTCGCGACATATTATTGCAAGAAGATGATGAGCTTCGCGCCCAACTTTACACAAACTACATAGCTTACTTTGACTCTCTAGACGAACAAATGGATGCATTTTTGACAAAGCTTGATGGCGAGAGAGCTGACACGTTCGCCGATATTATTATTAGCAAAAATCAATATAAAGAAGCCATGATTTTATCTGCAAATCTGAAAAACGAGGGTGGCAAGGACACTGAAGCGCTCGAAGCACTTCGAAGCGTAACCCCTGTAGCGACTGCCTTTTTCGGAGATATAGCTGAATTTTTAGACGAAGAAAAACTGATAATGAACGAAGCTGTAGCAAATAATAACTCGACATTCTTTATTGTAACAATAGTTGGAATTGGCATTTCGCTATTGGTAATATTGATAATTGTTATTTTAATACGAAGCTTCCAAAGAACGATGACGAGCCAGCTCGTATTGTTGCAAAATACAGTCTCAGAAGTTGTAAACACGGGTGATACCAGCATCACTATCCCCGAAACTCTGCTTACAAAGGACGAGGTTGGCGCGATTGCAGTGGAAATGAAAAATATTACCGCATTGCTTGTTGAGTATTCAAATATAGCCAACTCAATCGCAAGCAAGAACTACGACGTCAACGTCCCGATAAAGTCAAAACATGACACATTATCCATCAGCCTTGATACGATGGTTGCTTCGAGTAACGATGTGCTTGTAGACATCAAAGATGTTGCAGAACACGTTTCAAGCGAATCGCAGATGATCTTCAACAATGCACAAACGCTTGAAAGTGGCGTAACACAGCAGGCATCTTCGCTCGACCAACTTTCTTCGTTGCTTGATAATATCACGGTGGAGATTGAAGAAAGCTCTCAAAGCTCAAAGAATTCTGTCGCGCTGGCAGATGCCATGTCTATTGATATTGACAACATAGATACCAGAATAAAACAGATGATTAAGGCAATGTCGGACATTTCCGCTTCTTCAGCAGAAATACGCCGAATTATTACAACAATTGATGACATATCCTTCCAAACAAACGTGCTTGCACTAAATGCAGCCGTCGAAGCGGCAAGAGCCGGCAGTGCAGGAAGCGGATTTGCTGTTGTTGCCGATGAAGTTAGAAACCTCGCAAACAAGAGCAGCATCGCAGCAAAACAGACATCTTCACTTATTGAAGAATCTGTAAACTCTGTAACCAACGGCGAAATGATTGCACAAGGTGTGGCAGACGCACTCTCTAAAGTAGTTAGCAGCACAAACAGCATCCACTCTTCCATAGAGAGAATTAATGCTTCTACAACCAAGCAAATTACTTCTATCGAGGATATTCACAAGGAAGTAGGTCAAATTTCCAATGTTGTCCAATCAAACAAAGAAAATAGCAACGAGAGCACAATAATAAGCAAGAAACTTAACGATTATGCGGAAACTATGTCAAACTTGGTTTCGGATTTCACGCTAAAAAAACACTAAATAGTGCACAATTTATATAAAACATAATAGGCACTTACAGGCAGTTCCTATACCGGAAGCAGAAGAAGACCCTGTGACTTTTGAACATTACAAGTGTTCTTGGTCACAGGGTCATTTTACGCTAACATCTACCGCAACTATGAGTTTCATTTTAAGATTATCGTGATTCCCATGCCAGCCTGCGAAAATGCAATGCTCAGAGTCGCACTTTCGTTTTCAAGAAGTGCGCCGCCCGACACATCGTTTTCATCAAATTGGATTACGCTGTAACCCATGTTTTCGAGTGATTTTATGTATTCATTTGCATCATCCATGGTCGTATCCGTGAAAAACAAGCTAAACCTGCCCAGTTCGATTTCGTCGATATAGTAGTCAAATTCTCCATGAGCTGGGAGCTGAATTTGTGCTGAAAACTCGTTTTCAGGGACAGTTTCGCTTCTTATTATAATGGATTCGGGAGGATCTGCACCTCCGATTGTCGCAATGTCCTCAAACTCTATTAAAAGTGAATAGCGTGCATTTTGCGTTAAATCACTTTTTAAGTAACACACCAAAAAGTCATAATCACCGCTAAGCAAGGGAGTGTTTTTGTCCCCGATATTTATATATGTCTCCCCATTTTGCACCTCAAGTATATATGTATCCTTTTCTATTTCGCCATTCGCTTTTGTGTCGTTTTTATAAGCATCAACTCCCAGATACACCGCATCTCCAAACTCTGCGGGCAAATTCATTTTGTATGAGGAAGTTTCAGGGGGAAGTACAACCGTCAAACCGGGCTCATTTGAACCAATGCCGTTTTCATAGTAGGGTAAATAGCGACGCTCTCCGTTTACTTCGATTGAAACTTCGTGGACATAAACGCTTGAAACAACGACTTGGTCACCCTCCTCTTCGTAGAATATGCGCACCTCGGCTTTATCCACCATGTATATATCTGAATATGTGCTTGAAGCACTGAAGTCAGGGTCGCCGAATTTAGCGTGAATCTCCTCCCAAGGTGTACCTATTTCTATCTCCTTATAATCATCAATCGTAATGCCCGTGTAAGCATTTCCTATATCATAAACTAACTTGATTATATCGTCATTTTGACCGCTAAATCCGCCGCCTTCCTCCTGTGTATAGGGCATAACGGCAAGCGTGAAATAACCCTCAACGGGAATGCTCTGTACACCGTTTTTAGAATAATATATAGTTCTGTCCTCGCTCACGTTCGGGTTCTGTTCAATGAATATGTCATAAATATCCGCTGTCCCGCCCGAAAGTTCTAAAATTTCGTCGGTGGGGAGATATTTTAATGCTTCGAGATAGTAGTACAGCTGATATACTTCCGCGTCAAAGTCCGGATATTCGGAAGGTTCGGTCACATAGTATTCCCCATCCTCAATGAAAATGCGAAGCTGTGCAATATTAAACGTGCCCTCGCTATCTTCGAATGCAAACCCTATCGCAGGACTGTCTTTATAGGAAAAGTCATCGTTGAGTGTAATTCCCACATTCATTGTGGGTGAAACGTAAATTCCGCCGTTTGCATCGGTTATCGTTGCAATTTCGTCCACAACTCGGGCGGGTTCGATGTCCGCCACATAGCCCGAACTTAGCGGAAAATGTCTGTCCTGAACAGGGTCGGTGACGAAAATCATACCCATGCACAGGGTCGCAACCAGCGAAAGCACCAACACCCAAGCCACGGGTTTGCTGTACTTCATCACGTTTTTAACTCTACTCTTCGTGTCACTTTCCCCAAAGGCAAGAGGTGTCGCCGAGATTACTTTCTTGTCGGTGGCGAATTTTAGCAGCGACTGCGAATAATCCACACGAATATCGCCCTGCATATTCTCCATGACCGATTCGTCGCAGGACATCTCCATATCCTTGCCCGACAATATA
>CAYJIQ010000113.1:0-6705 GCA_964370275.1 uncultured Christensenellaceae bacterium | reverse complement strand
AAGCGAGGGCACGGAAACCTCACCGCTACATCCGACAAGCATCAGTAAAACAAGCGTTAGGCTTAACGCATATTTAATTAATTTCATAAATTTCACCTCTGAGCCCGCACGCTATTGCTTTTCGCTATCTTTTTGCGTATCGAGCATTTTCAATATGCACATTGCCGCCTGAGATCCGAGCGCGCCGAGCATCGCTTCGCATGAGGGCGCAAAGGGGATAACTGCTCCGCTATCGTCCTGTGCGTTTATCAGCTGAATTGCACCGATAACCTCCCCCGAAAGATCTTGAAGCGGAACTACAATCATCGAAACCGTCGTATAGCCTGTCTTTTCGTCGTAACTGCCCGGTCCTTTGAAGGTCTTGTCCTCTTTGACGTTTGCAATGTTTATAATTTTATTTTCGAGCACACTATATGCACATACATTTTCGCGCTCAAGGGCGACGGGAGGAAGTTCTATCTCCTTTTCCGACCGTCTTATCCCGAGCGATTTTGTAACGATAATCTCAAATTCGAGGCGTTCTTCTTTTAAAAGATAGAGCGTTCCCGCGTCGGCGGAGGTCACTTCCATCGCAACGTCCAATATCTTTCCGGTAAGTTGCTTCATATCAGTTTGGCTTATAAATTCCCTGCTTATCTGAACTAGCTTTGCGCCGTGAACTTTAATCATATTTTGATACTTCCTTACAGTTTATTCCCATAGTTAGATTTTAACACGCAAAAAGCGCTTTTTCAACAGTTTATTGGCGGTTTTTGGGGAATTTGCAAGAACGGTTTAGGAATTTAACAAAGACGTTACTAAAAAAACATTGCATTTTCATCGTAGACGGTTATAATTAGTGTTATAAACAAGAATAGGAGGTACGCAAAATGGCTTACACAATTACAGGCGATTGCATTTCATGTGGCTCATGTGTGGACGAATGTCCCGTAAGCGCTATTTCTGAAGGCGCAAGTGCATATGTTATCGATGCGGACACATGTATTGACTGTGGAGCATGTGCAGGAAGCTGCCCATGTGACGCTATAGTCGAAGGTTAATCAAAAATCGGGTATAGGCGCAGAGGTTTTAGGCATATGCTGAGACTTTGCGCCCAAGCCTTGATTTGTGGCAATGCCAAAAACTTGTTTATGGAAATTATAGAAGATTTACAATGCGGTGGTATGAAGTTCATTCAGAGTAGCCGCTGTTTTAAATTTGGGACGGACGGTGTGCTCCTTGCAAACTTTGCTCGGGTTAAGCGCGGACAAACCGCTGTTGACCTGGGAACGGGAACGGGAATTATTCCCGTGCTTCTTTGTGCAAAGACAAAGGGCAACTTCATCGGAATTGAGATTCAAACCCTTGCGGCGGAGTATGCGAAAAAAAACGCTGAGCTAAACGGACTTTGCGAAAGGTTTCGTGTGATCTGCGCAGATATGAAGGACGCAAAAGAGCATATCAAAGAGCATGTGGACGTTGTTATTTCAAATCCACCCTACGACGCAGACGGAAGCGGCAAAAAGAGCGCGACCACCGAACACAAGATCGCACGCCACGAGGAACATTGCACTCTTGAAGAAGTTGTCAAAACAGCTGCATCGCTGCTTAAAACGGGCGGTGTGTTTTATACTATAAACCGCGCTTCACGAACGGGAGAACTTTTGCACCTTATGCAGTGTAGCTCGCTAGTGCCAAAGGAGCTTCGCTTTATAGCACCCGCTCTGGGCAAAGAGCCAAAGTTTGTGCTCGCAAAGGCGGTAATGAATGCAGGCCAAGGAATGCGAATTTTGCCGACGCTCTACGTTTCGGACGGCCAGGGAAACTATACGGAAGAGATGAGACAAATATACAGCGGGCAGCAATAGCTTTTATGCCCGACACGGAGCAGACACATGTTATACATTGTAGCAACACCCATAGGAAACCTCGAAGACATTACCTTTCGAGCGATTAACACCCTCAAATCTGTCGATGTAATCGCGGCAGAGGATACGAGAAACACGCTTAAGCTGCTTAACCGCTACGAAATAAACACCCCGCTTTTCAGCTTTCACGAGCACAGTAGGGGAGATAAATACGAAAAAATTTACGCTCTCTTGGGCGAGGGAAAGTCTGTGGCACTGGTGAGCGATGCGGGAACTCCGCTGATAAGCGACCCGGGAGACAGGCTGGTTTGCGGTGCGCACGAAAGGGGATTTAAGGTTATTTCAATTCCCGGAGCATGTGCGGGCATTTCAGCTCTAGTTTGTTCGGGCATTTCCGCGGAAAAATTTTACTTTTATGGATTTCTTCCCAAAGACAAAAGCAGAAAGGAACAGCTTGCTCAGGTCTGCGCCATAACATCCACCGTCATCCTATACGAAAGCCCTCACAACTTACTAAAGACTTTGGCAGAGCTTGAAAAGCTCATTCCCGAACGAAATCTTTGCGTATGCCGAGAACTAACAAAGCTTCACGAGGAAGTTTTGAACGCAAGCGTTGCTCAGATTCACGAACATTTTAAAGAAGTTGCGCCAAGAGGCGAGTTTGTCCTCGTGCTCGAAGGTGCTGTTGCCAAAACGGAGGAAGCGACCGACGAGGAAATTTTAGCCGAAATCAGCAATAGAATTTCCCTTGGAGACAGCAAAAAATCCGCAGTCGCAAACACGGCAATGTTGCTCGGAGTAAACAAAAACAGGGTTTATAAAGTTCATCTTGAAAATCAGTGACAGGAGAATGGTATGTGGGACGTTGTAATCATAATAGTCGTGGTGGCAGGGCTGTTTTTTTGTGCTCGCCCGATAATAAAGGGAATTACAAAGCGTAACCGGCAGGAAAAACGCGCCATTTCGCCCATGAACTTCCATGCCGTGATGAAAAAACACAAATACAGTGTGGAAGATTTGCGCGAGGAGCACGAAATTTCCGGTGCGGATGTTGTTTTTCGCGCCACGGGAGAATGTGAGTTGCTCTATTCGTTTTTTAAATACGAAGACCTCGCAGTTCGCTCTTATAGAGAGCAACTTTTTAAACTAAAACAGTCGTTTGGCAGAAGCTTGCCCGCAATGAAAAGCGAGCAGCACAGCTTTTGCGCCACGACTGAAGAAAATTTTTATTATATTTCCCACATACAGCTGGGAGTCTTGGTGGTAACTTCGACGATTTCCAACAAGGAAGCCGCACTCGGGATTATAGGCGAGCTCGAGTTTGATTAAACTACAGTTTCTCGATTTCGGAGGCGCTCAGACCCGTTGCTTTTGATATCTGTTCGGTGGAAATCCCGAGCTGTTTGAAGTTCCTTGCCGTCATCAAAACACCCTCTTCAATTCCCTGTTCATATTTATAATCCATTTGTGCATGGTAGTCTCTGCTTGCCTTTTCTTTCATGTCGTACTCATATCTCAGCGCACTGTCTGCACTGACTACGTGTACTTTCTCCACGGCTTTGCCCAAACTGTTGCTTGTCGTCTTTAACATGCTAAGTTCCTCCTCACTTTCAGCGTTTAAAAATTTTGCCCATAGCATCCCGATATCGTCGCTCGGGTCTATTTTATGCATAAGTTTTTTCAGTTCCACAAAATTAAGTTCCATGCAGTCTGTCATTTCCGTCTTGTCTTCCACATCAAAAAACCTGCCTCGATGATGCCATCTTTCGTCTGTAAATATTTTAAAATCGATAAAGCTGAGCGCAATTGCTCGCCCAAGCTCTGCGTATTGCTCGCCCGAACCTATCTGCGACGAAAAGAGTTTGCTCACGTAATAAATGCTTCTTTTCATCATGTCCTTTTGGTCTTCGATTTGTATTTCTATGTCCACTTGTACGTTGCCCGGAGTTATTACCCTAAGATCGAGAATTGAGTTCTTTTCCTCCGCATATGAGGGCGAAATCTCCGAGTTTGCAAAGGAAATGTCGCCGGAGAGGCGATGTTTAGATGAAGCAGACCGTTTAGCATGGAATGTAACATCTCCTTGCTGTCTTCGCCTCCAAATATAGCCTTGAATACGATATCCGATTTGGGGCTTAAAAGCTCTTGTCCGTTGCTCATAAATTTCTTCATACATTTATCCCCCTATATTCAGATTATATCACCGATAGCGGCCAAATTCAAGTTGCGCGTATTTTTTCTTGCTAAAATCGCATATGTGGCGTATAATAGTAACAAATAAATGCTGAGGTGCAAGTTTTGGAAGAGATTAAAGCAAGAAATTTTTTACAGGAAATAATAGATGCCGACCTTGAGTCGGGGCGCGAAAGCAAGGTTGTAACACGCTTTCCTCCCGAGCCAAACGGATACCTTCATATAGGACATGCAAAGTCGATCTGCATAAACTTCGGACTTGCGGAGCAGTACGGCGGCGTTTGCCACCTAAGATACGACGACACAAACCCCGCAAAGGAAGACGAAGAATATGTACGCGCGATTGAAAAGGACATAAACTGGCTGGGATTTAACTGGGACAAAAAGTTTTTCGCATCGGATTACTTTGAATTTATGTACGATTGTGCCGTTACGCTAATTAAAAAAGGGCTTGCCTTTGTATGCGACATGAGCGCAGAGCAGATCCGTGAATCGAGGGGTACTTTGGTCGAGGCGGGCACATGTTCGCCATACAGAGACAGAAGCGTCGAGGAAAATTTAGAACTTTTTTCTCAGATGAGAGCCGGAAAGTTTGCAGAGGGCGAATGTGTCCTGCGCGCAAAGGTAGACATGTCCTCGCCTAATATGAATATGAGAGATCCTGTAATATTTAGGATTTCATACACTGCACACCACAGAACGGGCACCGACTGGGTGATTTTCCCCATGTACGACTTTGCTCATCCATTAGAAGACGTCTACGAGGGAGTCACCCACTCGATATGCACGCTCGAGTTTGAAGATCACCGCCCTATTTACGACTGGGTAATTGCAAACTGCGACACTCCCTGCACTCCAAGGCAATACGAGTTTGCAAGGCTAAACCTTACTCAGACGATAATGAGCAAGCGATATTTAAAACAGCTCGTTGAAAACGGAAACGTCGAGGGTTGGGATGACCCGAGAATGCCAACCATTTCGGGGCTTAGAAGGCGTGGATACACACCCGAATCTATCAGAGATTTTTGCGACAGAATCGGCGTTGCAAAGGCGAACAGCGAAGTGGACAGAAAACTTCTTGAACATTGTGTTCGCGAACACCTGGGCAGCGTTGCGCCAAGGGTTATGACTGTGCTCCGCCCGCTTAAACTTATTATCGAAAACTACCCGGAGGGCGAAAAAGAAACCCTCGTTGCACAAGATATTCCCGGCGAAGAAAAGACGCACGATATGTGTTTTGGTCGCGAGCTCTACATCGAGCAGGACGACTTTATGGAAGTTGCGCCGAACAAAAAATACTTTAGACTTTCTATCGGAAAGGAAGTCCGCCTTAAAAATGCGTACATTATCTGCGCTACAAGAGTTGATAAAGATGAAGACGGAAACATTACGACCGTCTACGCAACATACGATCCACTTTCAAAATCCGGCGGGGAAAATGCCGGAAGAAAGGTTAAGGGCACTCTTCATTGGGTCTGCGCAGAGTGTGCGAAGCGGATAACAGTGCGCATGTACGACTATCTGCTCCTTCCCGACGACGGCGAAAAGAAGGATTTTTCCGAGCGTCTAAATCCGGATTCGCTCGAAGTGTTGCAGGGTTTTGCTGAACCGTATATCACAACATTTGAACCGGGCCAGCGCTTTCAGTTCATGCGCCAGGGATATTTTTGCCTAGACGAGAAGCAGAGCACTCCTGATAATTTAGTTGCAAATAGAATTGTCGATCTAAAGGACAGCTTTAAAAAGGCAGTTAAACCCCAATAATTTTGCAGATATTTAAAAAATCCCCCTAGGGGGATTTTTTTGTGTTTAATATTATGTGCGAGCTTTTAGATGTACCCCAATATTAACATATTAGTCTTCAATCGTCACTCGCTCTTTGGGTTCTTCGTAGTCGTCTCCAACAACGCCACTCAGAGCCTCGTCTATAAACGCCGCCAGTGCATCCTCTAGGAGCACTCCCGAATCCACCGATGAGCCTTCCTTTTCCTGCGTAAACGCGTAATACGAATCACCGCCTGCCGCAAGAAAATCTATCGTCACTACCGTGTAAATCTCGGCTAGCGAGAATTCATCTCCGCCTACGCTAGTTATCTCTACCCTGCTTCCCGGCGATGCCGGCTTTGCGAACGTCGAATCCGGGTAAAGCTCTCCTGCCTCGTAGTCAACCGAGGTATCCACAGTGTATTCGATGCCGCTAACCTGCGCCATGGGTGCGGTCGGTTCGGGAAGTTCAAAACTTGCTGCCTCGAGCGCCTCTAAAAGCTGTGCTCCCGTGATGTCAAATGTTACGAGTGTGTTTGCATATGGGAAAACCTCTTTTACGTCAAGAAGTGTAATGTCCCCTTCGTCTATAGAAGCGCGGATGCTTCCCGAGTTTATGATTCCAACATCGGCCGAAACCGACATGTGCGTGTTTGCATACCATAAAATTGCGTCCGTCGCAAGGTCTGCGAGGTTTGTCTCCGAGTTTCTTACATATTCATAGTCGCCGTTTAGGTAATATTCCGTCTGTGCAATCGTTTCGCTGAGCGACTCTTCAACTTCCCAGGTGATGTTGTCCGCAACCTCTGCCGTTACCTCGTCTTCAATTACCGCAGGAATCAGTTCCGCCGTCACTTCGCCGTTTACATATGTCGCAATGCCGACGTTTTCGCCAAAAGCG
>CAYJIQ010000112.1:0-6709 GCA_964370275.1 uncultured Christensenellaceae bacterium | reverse complement strand
GCTTCTTTCCGCGGGTCCTTCGTGTGGTTCTTCGGCTGGGCGGTGTGTTCGGGGGTCGGCTTGGCCTTCGGCTCGGCTGTCGGCTCGGTTGTCGGCTCTTTTATAATGCTATCCTGCAACATTACATGTCTGCCCTGTGCATCCTGAGAGAACACAGAATATATTTCTCTGTTACAATTCATCTTTTCCCTCTTTTCAAGTTTATTTAGAGGTTTTCATAATTAAACTTTTTTATCGTGGCAATTTTTTAAATGTGTTGCCATTCTATACGCAGTTCCATCGATCCTGCCAGGATAATATCGTCCTGCGCGAGTTTTTCCGCCCCGCTCACCGGAACGCCGTTTAGGTAAGTTCCGTTTGTCGAGTTCAAATCCTCAATAAGCAAGGAATCTCCACTTTCAAAAACTCTGCAGTGTCTGGAGGAAAGAAGGTCGTCGCTGCTCATGCTAAACTGCGCTACGGACGAATTTCTTCCTATTATAAGTTCCTGCGCCATGTCGAAGCTAAACGATTCGCCTTTGCCCTTTCCGAGTTTTGTAAATGTAAGCTTATACTTTACCCTCGGGGTCGTGTCAAACATCTGTTGCTTTTGAGCTTTTTCCTGCGATTTCATCACGGGAATTGTCTTCCCGTCGTTTGCTGATTTTTGCACGGGCTGCGCCGGCTTCGAATTCATTTTCGCTTTGGATTCCTGCTCTTGCTTCTTTTTCTTGTTTACAATTACAATTATAAGGATGACTCCCCCGATGATTACAGCTCCCACAGCCGCAATCACAATCCACATTGTCGTCTCGTTTCCGCCGAAAAGCCCGAGCATAAATCCCATAATCCCCTCTTGCTGATCCGCTTCTTCAGTTTGCTCCGTCGCCATAGGTGTCGGCTCAACAGTTTGTTCGGGGGTCGGTTGCTCTGTCGGTTCGGGCGTCGGAGTTGGCACCACGCCTTGCATCACAGAGGAAGCGGATAGCATCTGAGCATCCGTTGCCGTGCCCCTTCCTTCTATGCTCAAGCTCATCTCGAGCAATGTTTCGTCCGTCGGTGCCGTAAATGTGCTAATATCACAGCTTAGCACAAACGTTTCGTTTCTCGAATCAATCAAAAGTTCGGCAATATCCGCAGGTTGTTCGTCGTTTAACCCGCTGGTTATAGCACTCCCACCGGCAGATGCCCTTGCAAAACTCCCCAATATTTTCGAATCCTCAATCTCGGCATCCGAAGCGCCTGAATCCAGCATTGCAACGGTGTTTACCTTTATGTTTGAGTCCTCAATCTCATCCTGTGCTTCCTCAAGGGTATACCCGACAGGCGAATACTCCTCTCCGTCCGAAATTACTGTAAGCACTTTTGACTTGTGTACACTTTCGTCGGTCTGTAAAATTTCTATTGCGTTTATTGTTCCCGCATAAAGATTTGTCTCATTGTCGTCCGTTTGAAGCGCTTCAACTTGAGCCTCTACCTCCTGCGCAGACACAAAAGGTTCGGTGTAAAGCTCTGTCCCCACTCTCATCACGCTAACATTGTCGCCCTGCCCGATGTTTTGAACGTATAGCGAGATTATCTCCTTTATCTGCTCCATCTTAGCATCGCTTATCGAACCCGATACATCGATTAAAAACAGATGCGTGGTCGGTTTTCCCGAATCGGCTATTCCAAGTATCGATTCCTGTGAAAGCTCGTTTCCGCTGAGCATTACCGTAAGCTGCTGAGATGTCGGAAGCTCCGTTGCATTAGTGCTCGCATAAATCTCTATGAGATTTTCACCCACTTCATAATCTTCAAAGCTAAGCGAAATTGTGTCTGTATCCTCCTGCGCAAACGCCGTTGCAAACGGAAAAACAAGCATAACGGCAATTAGCATTCCCAAAAACCTTTTCATATTCAGCTCTCCTCACAAAAAACAGCCACCGCCGAAAGATTATCATTTTTTCCGTTAATCCGCTCGCCTATCCTAGCAAGCATATACGACATCCAATCTTCGGGAGTTTTTGACTTTGTCAAATCTATCTCCATCTCTTCTTCCAAAATATATTCCCAAAACCCGTCGGTACAGAGCAAAAAAGCATCTCCGACATTTGCGCCTTGTCCGTAGACGACTATCTCCGGCTTTATCTTTTCGCCACCGCCAAGCGCTCTGTAAATTTTATTTCTGTCCTCATGAAACCTAACCTGTGTTTGTGTTATCTCTCCCGATGCAACCGCGAGCTGCGAATCGCTGTGATCCATCGTGCATGAGTATACTTTTTCGTCGTAAAAATAGTAACAGCGAGTGTCGCCAACATGCGCAACCACCGTCTCCTCTTCGGCGAGTACAAGAAGCGCCGCCGTGCTTTTCATCTTGCAGGCAGGCGTCTGCTTTTCGAGCACCGCTACATTTGCCGCCTCGAAATACTTTGCGACAAGTTCCTGAGTTACACCTTCTTTTGGGCAAGACCCCAATATGTCTGCAACCAGTTTTGATGCAACATCGCCACCTCCATGACCTCCCAGTCCGTCCGCAACGACGGCCACAAGCTGTTTTGAACTATTGCTTAAGAATACGCAATCCTCATTGTACGTCCTTCCTCCCTTTGAAGAGAAACTGTGTGCTGTAAATTTCATAGACTTTCCTCCTGGTTGCTATTACTGCGCAACGTCTAACACCTCAAGCAGTACCACCGTGTAGTTTTGCACCCCGCCCGAGTCGTTTGCACTTATGATATTTTGTATCTGCTGTGCACAAGCCCTAATGCTGTTGTCCCTCAGAAGTTCTCCTACGTCGACGTCCTCCAGTAGCTCGGAAGCCCCGCAGCTCATTAGCATAATTTTATCTCCGTTTTCAATTCCGATGGGCAGAAAGTTCATATCAAGCTCCATGTCTTTTGCGCCGATAAAACTTGTTACTATTTTCTGCGGTAGCTCTTTCATACCTTTTATCGCAATCTGCTCGTATTCGTGAGATATATTCGTGTGTTTTCGGTTGAGTTCAAGCTCAAACTCTCCTCTTATTATCTGTGCCGTACAGTCTCCGGCGGATACAAAAAACAGCTCGTTGTTTTTTATGTTTAGCGCCACCATACTTGCATGCGAATGCCTTCCACATTTTGAAAGAACGCTTCTGTTTGCCTCCTGCGCAACACTTTCAAGCTCATCGTTTCCCGATACAAACGCCTCAAGCATATAAGATACCACGTCTAAGCTTACCTGCGCGCCCTTTTTTCCTCCGCCGTCCGCAACGACGGCAAAAACGCCCTTTTCAGCTGTTAGTGCCGTATCCGCAATGTCGGAGATAGCGTAACAATTTTGCTGGTCTGCCTCGTCCCCCACTCCGTGAACGCAGGCTATTGCAACGTATCCTGTAGACTCTTTTGGCAATTCCGATTGTTGCGTCTGCTCTGTTTGTACAGTTGCGTCTTCGCTTTCGCTAAGCCCGGCTGTAATTTCATCCAGCAGTTGTTTGTTGTCAATCTCGGGAGTTGGCTCTTTTTCAACCTCTGTTTCAGATTCCTTAGAATTCTCGCTAATGCTCACCGAAGCTTGCTCTTGCGCCTTCAAGTTTTTCTCACTCACCGGCGGCTGTTCAACCTCGGTCCTAGTTACCTGTTCCGGCTCAACATTGCCGGTTGCCGAAATCTTGTTCCTGCTTGCAATCTTTCTCGGTTTTTGAACGGCGGTGCTTAAAGCCGCTTCCTCTTGGTGTATCCCCTCGCTTTGAGCATCGCTTTTTGCTATAATCTGCTCACGGTTAACACTTGAAGAAAGCTTTCTTGACCTCGGAGGGGCTTGCTCGACACTCTCCTGTTGAGCCGTCTGCTTCACCTGTTCGTGCAGGTCGAGTTGTTGCTCGTTTTTTTCTTGCGCTTGAAATGTTTGATCTTCTGCGCTCAAATCAAAATCTTGAGAACTGCTGTGCTTTTCTTCTATAGAATCGTCCTTTGCAGGTTTCCCACTTCTGAGCACCAAAACAAGACCCACGATTACAATTACGGCTATACCTATTCCCGCATATAGCAAAATGTGATTGGGTTCTTGTTCCTGAGAGATCAGGTCTTGCGTGCTCCATTCAGTAAAAAGGCCTATTAGTCTATCCATGCAAACTCTCCGCCACACAACGGAATGAAAACGAACTTTGTATTGCCCAGTTCGATTTTGTCATATGCGGCGAGAGAAGCGGTACTAAAAAGCGCCTTTTCGTTGAGTCTTACTATGCTTCTGCCCTCACCGGGAGAAAGGTAATACACTTTGTCTCTCGTATCATAAGAAATTATTGCGTGATTTTCTCTTGAAATTGTGTCGTCACCTCTGACGCAAATGTCCATTTTTTCGCCTCTGCCGATGAAGTTGTTGTCCGAGTGCATTCTGTAATCGCGACCCTTTTCTTTACCTTCAACGCAAACAAGCCATCCGACAACGGGATCAATTCCCATTTCCTTCTTTATAATAGCAACAGTACGCTCGTAGTCCATCGAATTTGGCGAAGCATTTGCAACCGTTTTGCCAAATTCAACTCCGACAGAACCCGCTCCCGGTCTGCTTACGGGAACAGTGCTTCCGATATCTCCCGAAGATCCCATAGGCATGGGTGGCGAAACAGGCGAACTTTGCGCTGCCGAACCGACAGGAACTGTCTTTGCAATGTCTGCAGAGCTTGCGTTACAGTATGGGCACTGCGCATGTGTTGACTGATCAAAAAAGTGTCCGCTCGGGCATTGTTTCATTTGCATAATTTTTCTCCTTATTGTTGAGTATCTCGTGGTGATAAATCATATACGCAGAAATTTCGACAAAATCTCGGAATATTCAATTATCAAAAAAACCGCAAAATGACTTTATGTATAACATTTTTAAGTTATTATATCATAACCGTTAGAAAATTTCAAGTAAAGTTTAAATGTGGGGCGCGGTTAATTATTCGGTTTTTATATGATAATTATGCACCCAAAAAATTGCATACAATTATGTCAATTTCCACTGGACAAATTGCATACAATTGTGTTAAAATTTAAAGCGTGGCTAAAAAGTGCCGCAAAATGCACATACTTTTTTGATACTTTAACAGGAGGAAACAATAAATGACAGAACTAAAAAAGCTGGCTCTTCAAATAAGAGTCGAGGAAATGAAGTGCCTTGGCGCAAGAGGCTTTGGACATGCAGGCGGTGCGCTTTCCGCAACTGACTGTATCGCAGCGCTTTATGGCAAAATCATGAAGTACGACGCTAAGAACCCGAAATGGGAAGGAAGAGACAGACTTGTTTGTTCAAAAGGACATGCAGGCCCCGCTCTTTATTCTGCACTCGCTCTAAAGGGATTCTTCCCGATGGATTGGCTTACAACACTAAACGTCAACGGCACAAACCTCCCCAGCCACTGCGACAAAAACAAAACTCCCGGCATCGACGCAACAACAGGTTCGCTCGGACAGGGTGCTTCGGTTGCGGCAGGAATGGCACAGGCGCTTAAACTAAACGGAAGCGACAGCACAGTCTACCTAATCGTAGGAGACGGCGAAATCAACGAAGGTCAAGTATGGGAAATGGCTATGTATGCCCCCGCTAAAGGACTTAACAACCTCGTAACTTTCGTCGACAACAACAAAAAACAGCTTGACGGAACTACAGAAGAAATCCTTCCGCTTGGCGATATCGAAGCAAAGTTTGCAAGCTTCGGCTGGAACGCAGTAACGATAGACGGCGGCGACCCTGATCTTATCGCTAAAACGGTTGAAGAAAACAAAGGCGACAAACCACTCTGTATCGTGCTTGACACAATCAAGGGTGCGGGCGTTCCTGCGATTGAAGGCATCGAGTTTAACCACCATATCGTTGTCGGCAAAGAGCTGCTGGACGAGGCACTCGAAGCACTCAATAAATAAGAAAGGAACAAGTTTATTATGAAAATCATATACGACGGCACAAAAGACAAAAAGGCATATAAAGACGTGTTCGCGGGCACACTTGACAAACTGCTTGCAAGCAACGAAAACATCATTTACCTCGATGCAGATCTTATGCACTCCATCGGCACACTGTCCCTTATGAAGAAATATCCCGGCCGTGCAATCGACTGCGGAATTCAGGAAGCAAACATGATAGGCGTTGCAGCAGGAATGGCAAGCGAAGGTAAAATACCCTTCGTTCACACATTCGGCCCCTTCGCTTCAAGACGTTGCTTTGACCAAGTTTTCCTTTCAAGCGCATACTCGGGCAACCCCATCCGTATATTCGGAAGTGACGCGGGAATAACAGCGGCATACAACGGCGGAACACACATGCCCTTTGAAGATATCGCTCTTTACAGAACAATCCCAAATGCAACGATTATCGACGTTTGCGACTGTGTTCAGTTTGAGCAGGTTCTTGAACAATCAGTAGACCTTGACGGCGTTGTCTACATCAGAGGACAGCGTAAAAACCCCGAATTCATCTACAGTGCAGATTCAAAGATGACAATCGGCAAGGCAAACATCCTTCGCGAAGGAAGCGACGTTGTAATTATCGCATCGGGAATCATGGTAGGCAGAGCGCTTGCTGCAGCAACTGAGCTTGAAAAAGACGGAATCAGTGCGACAGTTATCGACTCTTTCACAGTAAAACCCCTCGATGTCGACACAATTCTACCCTGCATCAAAGCAACGGGCGCAGTTGTAACGGCAGAAAACGCTTCTATCAGAGGCGGTCTGGGCAGTGCAATTTGCGAACTCGTCTGCGCAGAGTATCCGGTTCCTGTAAAGAT
>CAYJIQ010000111.1:0-6758 GCA_964370275.1 uncultured Christensenellaceae bacterium | reverse complement strand
TCTCCCGCTTCGCCTATCGCTTTGTCCACAAGACAAGATCCCATTACCGAAATTTCTTCAACTTCGCTTCCCGTTACATATCGCAAAATATCGTAGTCGTGAATAGACATGTCAAGCAACATTCCTCCCGAAACCTTGACGTATTCAATCGGAGGCGGAGACGGGTCTCTTGACGTAATCCTAATTATTTCGGGAACGCCTATTTTACCGCCTTGCACATAATTTTTCACCTTTGTAAACATCTTATCAAATCTGCGGTTAAATCCAACTTGGTATTTAATTCCCGCCTTTTCAACTTCCTTCATAACCTTGCGAATTTTGTCTAAGTCAAAATCAATCGGTTTTTCACAAAAAATGTGTTTTCCGGCTCTTGCCGCCTCGATTGAAATTATAGAGTGTGTATCCGTAGAAGAACATATCATGACCCCATCAATCTCAGGATCATTTATAATTTCCATATAATCAACATACGACTTTTCAATTCCCGCTTCCTTTGCAAACTCCTCAGCCACTCCGGGAATGATATCCGAAATCGCCAATACTTTAGCACCCTTAACACCCGCAATTATGTTGTTTGCGTGCAATTTGCCTATCCTACCTGCTCCGATAATACCTATATTAAACATTATTTCTCCATTCCTTTCTCTTTGTTAAACACAAATTAATTCTTTTTTATCAAACGATTCCTTTGCGAGGAAAGAAAGCTCTATAGACTTGCGAGCATCCTCTGCTCCAATCTTAGATTCTCTTCCTTCGCGAATACACTCGATAAACTCGACTAATTCGTTTCTAAATGCTCCTTCAAATCTCTCATGAAACCACGGGCAAGCATCCTCTCTAAATCCCTTTTCGTCTGAAACGACTACCGAACTGTAGGGTGTTGGTGCAACACGCAAACTGCCCTTTGTTCCGACAACTTCAACCCACACATCATATCCGCATGTGGAATTTTTGCAACTTTCAACCTCGCCCATAACGCCGTTTTTGAACTTCATTACGATAGTTGCATTGTCAATGTCTCCAAACTCTTTAAACTCAGGAAATGCAAAAACTCCCCCGATTGAATACACGCTTTCAACTTCAGATCCTGCGTACCAGCGAACTAAATCCAGATCGTGTATGCTCATATCCACAAACAATCCCCCGCTCGTAGGCCCAAATTTAGCATAAAACTCGCGATATTTTGCCGGATCTCTTGAAATACTGCGAACTTTTATTACGTCGCCTATCTCCCCATCCTCAATCTTCTTCTTTGCCACTGCATTGTGAAAATCATATCGTCTAACGAAACCAACCTGAAATACTTTGCCCGGGTTTCCGGCAACCGCCTCGTCGATAATGTCAAGCTCTTCCTTGTTCACACCCGTCGGTTTTTCGCACCAAATGTGCAATTTCGCCTTACATGCGCCAACAATTGCTTTGCAGTGTTCGCTCGTTGTGTTTGCTATTGCAACTGCGTCTAAATTTGCATCATTAAGCATTTGCTCAAAATCGGTATACACTTCGGGCACCTCGAGTTTAGCCGCAGCCTCTTTAGCACGCGCTTCGTCCATGTCACAAACAGCGACGAGTTTCGAACCCGGGATTGTCGCTAAATTTTGCGCATGTTGGTATCCCAACCTCCCAACACCGACTATTCCGACCCTAACTGATTTACTCATATTATCCTCCAATGTATGCTATAGTGTTATCGGCTTGCCCAGCTTTAACGCCTCCGTAAGCCTTACGCAAATCTCCGATGCTTTTCTCGCATCCTCCGCACCTGCAAGCGGCTCACGTCCCGTCTTAACACAGTCTATAAAGTCGATAATCTCGTTGCGAAATGCATCGTTAAATCGCTCAAGAAACCAAGGATAACAATCTTTGCGATAGCCGTATTCGTCTGCGACCGTAACATGATCTGTCGCTACAGGCCCATCCACAAATCATATCCGCATGTTGCAGTTCTCGAATTTTCTATCTCAACCATCACTCCATTTTCAAACTGTAAAACAGCCATAGCATTGTCAACATCTCCAAAGGATTTAAACTCGTCTATAACGTATACCCCGCCCATTGCATAAATCGTCTTTGGCTCACTTCCCGAAAACCAGCGTGCCAAGTCCACGTCGTGAGATGCCATGTCCATCAGCAACCCACCGCTCGTCGGTGCATACTGAGTAAAAAACTCCCTATGAATCACAGGATCTCTTGAGATAATCCGCATCTTTATCACATCACCCAAAGAACCCTCGTCTACTTTTTTCTTCGCCGCCGCATAGTGCACGTCATACCTTCTCATAAAGCCGACCTGAAAAACCTTGCCTTTGTTTGAAGCAACTGCCTCATCAATCAAATCCAGCTCCTGTGTATTTATCCCCGTCGGCTTTTCACACCATATGTGCTTTTTAGCTTTACACGCAATCTGTATGCACTTGCAATGCTCAGTTGATGTGTTTGCAATGACAACCGCATCAATATCCGCATTTTTTACCATCTCTTCAAAATCCGTGTAAACCTCAGTAACACCCAACTTTTTAGCTGCATCCATAGCACGTGCCTGTGTTCTGCTGCAAACGGCGACAAGCTGTGCCCCGGGTGTAGTCGCAATGTTTTCCGCGTGACGAAACCCAAGCCGACCTACTCCGACTATCCCTACTTTTACTATATCGCTCATAAAATTCCTCCGTGTGACCCTTATTTGTGCTAACATCCGTTATAAACTATTTAGTCTTTGTTCGAGTATCAAACCAAACAGCGACAACGAGGATCAAACCTTTAACACAATATTGCCAGCTTTGGTCAAGATTCATAAGGCTCATGCCGTTGTCTATAGTAGTCATAACAAGTGCACCCAAGATTGCTCCTGCAACCTTACCCGAACCGCCGGACATGCTCGCTCCACCGATAACTGCAGATGCTATAGCGTCAAGCTCCATATTTGTACCACCCGAAGGTGTTCCGGCATTAAGTCTTGAAGATAATACAATACCCGCTATTGTAGCTAGCAAACCGTTTATTACGTAAACAAGCGCAATGTTCTTTTTTACGTTTATTCCCGCCATGCGTGCAGCGTCGCTGTTTCCACCAAGTGCGTATATCCTTCTGCCAAATTTTGTCTTTTCAGCAACAAAGGTAAATATAGCTACTAACACGAGCAAAATCAATACCGGCGAAGGAATTCCGTTGTAGTCGTTGAGCACAACAACCACAGCCAAAACAAGTGCCGAGAATCCCACGATTTTAAGCACGATTTTACCATTAGAATCCGCCTGTAAATTGTATTTCTTTTTTGAATTTGCTGAATTAATTATCGAAAATGCTATGTAGCCGATGACACACGCCGCTATTATGTATCCAATCAGCGGATCAACGTAACTTCCGGCAATCTCAACATAATCGGGGTTAAGCGGTGCAATAGAAACGCCTCCACCCAGCGCCAGCAACAATCCCCTATACATAAGCTGCGCACCCAGCGTCACGATAAACGCAGGAATAGATGCATATGCGATAAGCAAACCGTTTATTGTTCCAATGATTATTCCCAGTACCAAACATACGATAATTGTTAAAGGCGTGCTCCACTGTTCATATGCCATAAGCATAGCCGCAACTACACCGATAAAACCGACTACAGTCGACACTGACAGGTCAATACCGCCTGTAACGATGACAAGAACCATACCTACGCCCAAAATTCCTACAATCGCCATCTGCCTAAACAAGTTAGACAAGTTTCTGGTGCCGATAAAGACCCCGTCTGTGAATGAAGCAAACAGTATCCACATTAAAATTAGCGCGCCTACCATGGCAAACATTCTGATATCAATCTTACCCTTTTTTAAGGACTTTGTACTTGTATTTGTTGACATAATATTCCCAATCCCTTTCTTTGACTACATGAGTACCGCAGATGCTGCAAGAATTGTTTCCTGGTCAAGCTCTTCCTTCCTCATATCAAGCTTAACCTTTCCTCCCGACAAAACTATTATGTGGTCGGACATTCCAAGAATCTCTTCCATTTCCGAAGAGATCATCACAACCGCAACACCACTTTCAACAAGCTTATTCATAATATTGTATATTTCATACTTAGCGCCAACGTCAATACCTCTTGTCGGTTCATCCAACACAAGTATAACAGGCTCAGTCAGCAAAACTTTAGCCAGAACTACTTTTTGCTGATTTCCGCCGGAAAGAGTCCTTACCCTAACTTCCATGCTCGCCGTCTTTGTCTTTAAATAGTCAATATACTTTTGCGTCTGCGTAATTTCTTCATTTGAATTTATTATTCCTCTTTTTGATACTTTTTCGAGCGAGGATATCGTCGTATTCTCTCGGATGTTCATACCCAGAACAAGCCCGTCTTTTTTTCTGTCTTCCGTCGCCATAACGAGCCCTCGTTTTATAGCTTCGTGCGGACTTTTTATATTAACTTTTTCACCGTCTATGAAGACCTCACCCTCAGCCTTCCCGGCAAACGCTCCAAACAAGCTTGTGAAAAGTTCCGTTCTTCCTGCACCCATAAGTCCACTAATACCTAAAATTTCTCCCTTATATACACTAAAACTCACATCATCTATTATCTTTTTTTCCGGCACGAGCGGGTCAAAAACCGAGTAGTTCTTAACATCCAAAATCAAATCGCCTCTCTCGTGTGCCTCATACGGGAACAGATTTGCAAGCTCCCGCCCAACCATGTAGTTGATAATTTGGTCTATAGTAAGCTCGGCCATTTTCTCCGTTACGATAGACTTTCCATCCCTTATGACAGTAACTCTATCCGCAATCTGCCTTACCTCATGTAACTTATGTGAAATATATATGCACGTAATCCCCTCTTCCCTAAGACCCATAATAAGCTCAAGCAAGTTTTCTACTTCTGTCTCGGAAAGTGCCGAAGTAGGTTCATCAAACACGATTATTTTCGCCTTTTTTGATAATACTTTTGCAATTTCAACTAATTGCCTTTGTCCTACACCAATATCTTTTATGAGCATATGCGGAGTAACGCCCTCGCCCGTTTTTCTATCTAAAAGCCCGACTCTCTCAAGCAACTCATGCGTTTTTATGTAAGCTTCATTTTTATTTATAATACCCATTCTATTAGGCTCATTGTTAAGCATAACATTTTCCATAACACTCATCTCGGGAACGAGTGCCAGTTCCTGATGTATACATACAACGCCCGCTTCCTCGGCATCATGAATGGTATCAAACTTAGATTCTTTACCGTCCATGATTAGCTTGCCTGAATATGTGTCATGTCCATAAACGCCACTGAGTATATTTATGAGAGTGGATTTACCAGCGCCGTTTTCTCCGCACAGCGCATGAATTTCTCCGCGTTCAACACTCAAACTGACATTATCAAGTGCTTTTACACCCGGAAAAATTTTCGTTATTTCGATCATTTCAAGAATTATTTCTCCCACGGTATCACCTCATTTATAAGAATTGCTCCCCTCTTAATCCTATTATGAATTTTTTGGGGAGCAACTGTAGATTAGTAATACTAATATTTAGTAATACACGCCGCACTAAAAGTTAGGTTTTTGAGGCCACTAGCCCGATAACTTTTTACCGTATATTAGTATATTTATGCATTTAGACTGTTTGTTTATAGCTTACTGCGGCCACTGGTCTTGAGGAACGTTTGCATATACATCTTCAAGAGTCTGGAATCCGTCACCAATAACGAGTTCAACCATGTTTTCATCATTTGCAGCGTATACGCCCAGACCGAAGTTTGCTACATCCTTCATGCCGTTGTTGTATGTTGTCCATCTGCCTTCGCCTTCGTATTCAGTTTGAGGATCCGCACCTGTAGCTACCATTATCGCGATATCCATTGCAGCTCTGTTCATCTTTGTAAGCGGTTTGTAAACCGTTCCTGCCTGTGTGCCTTCAACAACGCGTTGGCAAGCAGCCGTTTCTGCATCCTGACCACTTACTGCAACACCTTCGATTTCCTGCTCAAGAAGTGCCTGAATTGCTCCACCCGCCAAAGTGTCACTCATAGTAACAATACCTTGAACGTCGTTGTTTTGCAGTGTAAGCGCATTTTCTGTGTGTTTGAATGCATTTTCTGCTGTCCAATCGTCGCAGTTTTGGTCTGATACAATTGTTATGTCTCCGCTGTCAACCAGTGGTTGAAGAACGTTCATAATACCTTCGTACAAAATAGCCGTCTGTGCTGTAGTTGCATCACCCTGAAGAACAACGTAGTTGCCTGTAGGCTGTTTGTCAACAACAATCTGAGCAAGAGTTTCTCCGACGAGGATATCATCAAAGCCAATCCAATAGTCAGCGTCAGCATTTTGAACAACTCTATCATAGCACAGTACTTCTATTCCCGATTCATGCGCTAAATCGATAACTCCGCTAAACGACTGTGCATCTTCTGGTGTTAGAATTAGAACGTCTATTCCTTGATTTATCATATTTTCACACTGAGAAACCTGCTTTGTAACATCATTATCAGCGTATTGAACTATAACTTCGATTCCGAGAGATTCGCCGTATTCGATAAACATGTCGCCTTCACGTTGCCATCTTTCCTGCAGCGACGTTCCCAAAGAAACGCCAAATTTCAAATCTTCAACCGCCTTTTGTTCCGTTGCCGGCTCTTCGCCTGCCGGTTCATCCGTTGCCGGTTCTTCGCCTGCAGTAGCGTCTGCTACAGGTTCTTCTGATTCAGGTGATTCCGCTGCTGGAGTCGAACATCCGGCAAACGCGAAAATTGCGAGGAGGAGTGTTAATAGGACAGCCGTTAGTTG
>CAYJIQ010000110.1:0-6806 GCA_964370275.1 uncultured Christensenellaceae bacterium | reverse complement strand
CCTCTGGCATCTCGATCTCTAGCTCTGAAAGCCTATTACCGAGTTCAAGTGGGCTTGTAAGCACTCCTGTTATCGCAGTTATCGCAGCTGTCTCCGGACTTACCAGATACACTCCTGCACTTTTTGTTCCGCTTCTTGCGTAAAAGTTTCTGTTGTTCGTGCGAACACTTACTGCGTCCGAAGCAGGAGATTGTCCCATTCCGATGCAAGGCCCACATGCACATTCCAAAATACGAGCACCTGCCGAAATCAAATCCGCAAGCGCGCCATTTCTTGCTAGCATTTCAAACACCTGTTTTGAACCGGGTGCAACGACAAGACTGACATTCTCAGCAACATTTTGTCCCTTTAGAATTCTCGCTGCTCTCATGATATCTAGGTACGAACCGTTTGTGCAGCTTCCTATGCAAACCTGATCAACTTTAATTTTTCCCGCTTCTTCAACGGTTTTTACGCTATCGGGGCTGTGCGGAAGTGCAACAAGGGGTTTAAGCTCACTGAGGTTTATATAGACATTCTCGTCGTAAGTTGCGCCATCTTCGGGTTTTAATTCCTTGTAATCTGCTTGCCTTCCCTGCGCTTTTAAAAATTCCTTTGTTACTTCATCGCTCGGGAAGATAGAAGTTGTCGCTCCCAGCTCTGCGCCCATGTTTGTAATCGTCGCTCTTTCGGGAACTGAAAGTGTAGCAACACCTTCGCCCGTATACTCGATAACTCTTCCGACTCCACCTTTAACGCTAAGCACTCTTAAAACTTCTAAAATAACATCCTTTGCCGAAACACCGGGGTTGAGCTTTCCTGTCAGCTCTACGTTTACAACTTTTGGCATGACTAAGTAGTATGCACCGCCCGCCATTGCAACAGCAACGTCAAGACCACCTGCACCAATTGCTATCATGCCGATTCCACCACCTGTGGGAGTGTGACTGTCCGAGCCGAGAAGCGTTCCGCCGGGAACTCCAAATCTTTCAAGGTTTACCTGATGGCAAATTCCATTTCCGGGACGCGAGAAATGAATTCCGTATTTTTTTGCGACGCTACCGATATACGCATGATCATCAGCATTCTCCGGCCCTGACTGAAGTGTATTGTGGTCGATATACGCGAGAGATTTCTTTGTCTTTACGCGCGGTACTCCCATCGCCTCATACTGCAAATACGCCATAGTTCCTGTCGAATCTTGCGTGAGAGTGTAGTCAATTCCGATTGAAATTTCCTCTCCTGCAACCATGTTTCCCGATTTCAAATGTGACTCTAAAATTTGATAAGTTAGATTTTTTTTCATTTTATTACCTTTCAAAGTTTCTTTCCCAATATTATATGATAACCATGATTTTTCTGCACTTTAATCGCGACAACTCCTATTATGGCTATTTGTTAATATTGGCATTATTACGCTCAAACGGGAGAACTCACATTCAGTTCTCCCACTTGATTATTTTTTTCCATAAAATTGTGTTATCAGTTCATAAAACGCATGCGCCAAATCGTCGTGCCCTTTCTCATCAAGGTGTATCGCATCAACGATTGATGGTTGCGCATACTTTGCGGCATCCATGAACAGACAACCGTTTTGCTTTGCAACTTTTTCATACAACTTTGCCAATCCGCTTTGCTTTTCTAAGGAAGATTTGTCAAAGTAGTAGGACATGTCCCTCGTCCGCTCTACATCGCTTCCGATTTTGATTGGACTAACTACCACAACATCAGGCGAAACACCTGCTCCGTATTCAGGTTTTTTTGCCTCGAGCACCAATTTTTCAATACCTTTTGCTATGGATTGCGGTGTTTGCCCAAGGTGTGGCTTTGTGTCGTTCGTCCCAAGCATTATCACAACCATGTCAGCAGGTGCATTTACCGTAAGCGTAACCGATATATAATCAAGTCCGCAGGCAAACGGTGTTATCCCGTCATATGTAGCTGCTGTCCTGCCGTTCATTCCCTCTTCATAGACGAGGTATTCGTCTCCGAGCATTTTTTGCAATTTGCCCGTATAGCGAACGCTATAAGCATGTCTTAGTGCGTCCTCGGGACGAAACCCCCACGTGTTTGAATCTCCAAAAAAAACAATGTTTTTCATAATTAAGCAATGGGTTTAAGAGTATCCATGATGAGAGCTGCAATGTCTACTTCTTCTTCGTAGTAGCCCGAATACGTTATAAACGTATAGTATGTACCATCAAAACAGTGATACTGTTTAACAGGAGTCTGCTGACCTTCCATCTCAACCGCAATATCCACTACCGCAACCTCAAGCCCTTCTATAGAAGTAACTCTGTCTACGATGAGCACTTGTGCAGTTTCGTATATTCCGCCGCTGTTTGCCATTTCCGCCTGAACACTTTCAATAGTAATATCGTCTACATCTACCATTCCCATGGTTGTAATAATGTAGATGTTGTTGGGGTTGTTGTCTGGATATTCCGGCGGGTATAGGAAGCTGCTTGTGTCGTTAACATGTTTAATATTCCAATCCAGCGGCACCTCAAATGTAACGGACTTGCCCTCAAAGACTCCATTTAACAATACATCTTGTTTTTCAGCCGGGGCACATCCTGCCGCCAGCAGTACTACTACGAGCAATACACAAATTAATCTTTTCATAATTCTCTCCTCTAAATTAATATTTCTCGGCAAACTTGGTGTTGCCGTAAAAAACTACTCCGATTTTGACGCAAAATGCTCTTTTACCGTTTTTGAATGGTGGAGCTTCCTCGTCCTTCTGCTTGCAAGTTCTGCAAACACTTGTTTTGGTTCTATCCCTCTCTCGCAAAGCATCACAAGAAGGTGGAATATTAGGTCTGCACTTTCGTAAATTACTTCGCCGTCATCCGGGTTTTTCGCCGCAATCAGCACCTCTGCACTTTCCTCTGCAACCTTTTTTAGAATTTTATCTATTCCTTTTTCAAAAAGGTAGTTTGTATAGCTGTCGGGAAGTGGGTTTTGTTTTCTGTCTGCGATGACCTCGTATATATCCTCTATTACAGAAGGCCTGTCGTCACTTTCCTCGCTGAGTGCCGCAAATTCCTCAAAGAAGCATGTGTACTCTCCCGTGTGGCATGCAACGCCGTTTTGTTCAACCCTCGCAAGTATCGCATCAGCATCACAGTCGAGGTACAGGCTACATACCTTTTGAGTATGTCCCGACGTCTCTCCTTTAAACCACAGACATTTTCTGCTCCTGCTGTAATAGTGCATAAATCCTGTCTTAAGTGTCATCTCTATGGCTTCTTTGTTTGCGTAGGCCTGCATAAGCACGACACCCGTGCCCACGTCTTGAGCTATCACACAAACTAAACCATCGTCGTTAAATTTAATGTTTTCAAGCAAATCCTTAACCTCTTTTGTCTATAGTCTAACGGGAATCCCATCCGCTCTCATGTGCTGTTTTACACTTTCAATCGTAAGTTCACCGAAGTGAAAAAGCGAAGCGGCAAGTACTGCCGATGCATCCGCCTCCTTAACGATTTCGCTGAAATCCTCGAGCTTACCTGCACCTCCCGACGCAATTACAGGAATCCTAACCGACGAAGCGACGAGTTTTGTGAGCTTTACGTCAAAGCCCGCCTTTGTTCCGTCTGCATCCATGCTCGTAAGTAGTATTTCACCCGCACCGAGCTGCTCTGCCTTCATCGCCCATTCCACTGCATCAAGTTCCGTCTTCACGCGTCCGCCGTTTAAGTATGCTACGAAGTGACCGTCCTCCCATTTTGCGTCAATTGCTACTACCACGCACTGTCTGCCGAACCTCCCCGCAGCCCTTGAAATGAGCGTGGGGTCTTTTATAGCGGTTGAGTTTATAGAAATTTTATCAGCTCCGCAAGAAAGTATTCTTGCAAAGTCTTCAACCTCTCTTATCCCTCCGCCAACTGTCAGCGGAATAAAAACTCTGTCCGCCGTCCTTGCAACGACCTCTGCCATTATGTTTCGCCCGTCGCTTGAAGCTGTTATATCAAGAAACACCAGCTCGTCTGCACCTGCTTCATTGTATACAGTAGCTGTGTCTACGGGATCTCCCGCATCACGTATATTTACAAAATTTACCCCCTTGACGACGCGTCCTGCGTGAACATCAAGGCAGGGAATAACCCTTCTTGTCAGCATAGCTAAATCTTTAGCGCTTCTTTTAAAGTAAACGCCCCTTCGTATAGTGCCTTTCCGATAATAACTCCGCAAGCACCCGTTCCTCTGATATCTTTAATATCCTCAAGAGTGGAAATACCTCCCGAAGCTATGATATTTGCCCAAGTGTGTTTGACTAGCTCCTCGGTCTTTTCAACATTAGGACCTTCCATCGCACCGTCCTTTGAAATATCCGTGTATACAAAATTGTTGATGCCGATTGCGAGCATTTCTTTAGCTAAATCGGTAGAGTCTTTTTCTGTAGCCTCAACCCAGCCTCTCGTCACAACCTTACCATTGTTTGCATCAATACCAATCGCAACTCTCTCTGCATCAAACTATCCTTTAATCCAAGAGATAAACGACGGTTTTTCTACAGCCTGGGTTCCTACGATTACACGACTTATTCCCATGTCCAGAAGTCTTACTTTTACGTCTTTTTTCGTGCGCACACCGCCCCCCGTCTGCACGGGTATCTTTAATTTAAGCGAAATTTGCTTTATTACTTCAAGGTTTTTGTTATCTCCCGTAAAAGCTGCATCGAGGTCGACGACATGCAGATATTCTGCACCCTCTTCTTCCCATCGTAGCGCCCATTCCAGCGGATCACCGTAATCCTTAATTTGGTTTATGTCTCCTCTCAGTAGCCTTACACATCTTCCGTCCTTGATGTCTATAGCCGGATAAAGCTTCATAATTTCAGTCCTCCAAAGTTTTTTATCATATTTAGTCCGACGTCTCCACTCTTTTCCGGGTGGAACTGAGTTCCGAAAATATTTTCGTTTCTAACAGCCGCCGTAAATGTCTCTGCGTAGTCGCAGGTGGCAATCACATTCTCCTCGGGCACTCCCGATGCGTGATAGGAATGCACAAAGTATACATATGCGTTGTCCTGCGTGATAATTGGGTTTTTCTTTATTTTTATGTCGTTCCAGCCCATGTGCGGTATGCGCAGTGAACTTTTTTTAAAGGGAATCACTTCGCCCGGCACCAGACCCAAACATTCGTGCTCGCCGTCTTCATAGCTTTTGTTAAGAAGAAGTTGCATCCCAAGACATATTCCCAAAAATGGCTTTCCCGTTCTCGCCTGAGCTATTACAAAGTCAAACAGTTCTCTTTGTTTAAGGTGTGCAACCGCATCCCTTGCCGCACCTACTCCCGGCAAAATTATATGCGATGCATCCGCAATTTCTTTTTTGTTTGAAGTAACCTTTGCGCTATATCCGAAGTACGCACACGCCTTTGATACGCTCGCAATATTTCCCATTCCATAATCTATTATCGCTATCATAGCACACCTTTTGTCGAGGGAACTCCCTTGACTCTCGCGTCGATTATCGTTGCTTCGTCAAGCGTTCTTGCCAGCGCTTTAAATACCGCTTCTATTATGTGGTGCGCGTTTGAACCGTACATCAACTTTACATGAAGTGTAATTCCTGACGCCATGACAAATGCACGCAAAAACTCTTCGAGCAAACATGTGTCAAAATTACCGGTTTTGTCTGCCTTTATTTCGCAATCATATGCCAAAAACGGTCTACCCGAAACATCGACGCTGACCAGCATTAAAACCTCGTCCATAGGAAGCATTATGTGCGAGTATCGCTTTATTGAGCGCTTATCTCCCATAGCCTTTAAAAATGCCTGTCCCATTGCAATGCCAATATCCTCAACACTATGGTGGTCGTCCACCTCCACGTCGCCTGTGCATTTTACCGTGAGGTCAAAAAGGCCGTGTTTTGCAAAAAGCGTTAGCATGTGGTCAAAAAACGGCACACCTGATGCAACTTCGCAAACATCTCCCCCGTCGAGGTTTATCTTTACCTGTATATTCGTCTCGCCCGTAATTCTTTTGACTTCAGAACTTCTCATTCTTCCTCCTCAAACCTAATGGAGCAACTTCTAGCGTGAGCGTCCAATCCTTCGGCTTTTGCAAATGTCACAATGCTGTCGCTCAGTTCGCGCAGCGCCTGCCTGCTATATTCTATCACACTAGTCTTTTTTATAAAATCGTCCACTCCGAGCGGCGACGAGAATCTTGCTGTTCCGTTTGTCGGCAAAACATGATTCGTTCCCGCCAGATAATCTCCGAGCGGCTCAGGTGAATACTCTCCTAAAAATATCGAACCTGCATGTTTGATGTTCTCAAGCACTTCCCTGGGATTTTTAGTGCATATCTCAAGATGTTCCGGGGCAATAATGTTTGAAACTTTCGCACACTCCTCCATGCTGTCCGCTACTATTATTGTACCATAGTTTTCCAGTGATTTAAACACTATTTCGCATTTTGGTAAAATTTTTGCCTGATTATTTATCTCCTGTTCGACTACCTTTGCAAATTCCCTGCTATCCGTGACAAGAATGCACGCTGCTAGTTCATCGTGTTCAGCCTGCGAGAGAAAATCAGCCGCTACGTATCTCGGATTTGCATCCTTATCTGCGATAACGAGCACCTCTGAAGGCCCCGCTATCATATCTATACCGACTTTTCCGAACACAAGTTTTTTTGCCAGAGAAACGTATATATTTCCGGGCCCGGTAATCTTGTCTACGGGTTTTATGCTCTGCGTTCCGTACGCCATCGCCGCGACCGCGTGTGCGCCACCCATTTTATATGCGACGTCCACTCCCGCTTCTTTTGCCGCAACAAGCGGGTCCATGTACCCGGCTTCGGAACCAAAACA
>CAYJIQ010000109.1:1902-6818 GCA_964370275.1 uncultured Christensenellaceae bacterium | reverse complement strand
CTAGCTATGTAATTTGTTCTGTTGTTAACGGTTTTTTCAAAGACCTCTATTCCGTAATCGGCAAGTGTATGCGAAATTTGCGACAAAACAAACACACCTGCCATGAACAGCGCTTGAAACATCAGCGCAGAGAACATTGCTACAGATAGTCTGAAAAATATTGATTTTACGTTGTATTTTTGTTTTTTCATCGCATTACTTCACTTTACGTCCGCTATTGCATTGAGCTCAATTCTTCGGAAAAATCTGTGTACCATTCGTTGAAGCTAGCCTCGGAGGTAACTTCCTCTTGGGTTTTGTCTCCCGCTTGTATTGCAGCCAAATCCGCTTCTAATCTTAACATCAAAGAATCTTCTATAAAGTATCTTGCATCGCTGCTTCCCTCAAAAGGTTTTGGAGAATAAAATTCATATTCATCTATTATTTCATAGAGCACCTCTGAAGTTTTTAGCACGGCAGGAACGCTACCGTCGATGTTTGGCAAAATGTTGTCTATGTTGAACGCGGAATTAACTACGGGGGCATAACCCGTTGCAACGGCAAACCTTGTGTTAATCTCTTTTGACGTAAACCATTTTAGGAAATCGACTGCCGCTTGTTCGCGAACTGGGTCGCTTTTTGAAACAACCATGCCTGCACCCTGTTGGATCATTATATTTTCCGCTCCTTCAAAAATGGGATACGGAACTGCAAGGCAGGTTATATCATATTGCTCGTCCTGTGAAAGTTCGACAACCTGCGGAAAATATCCTGCTCCGGATGTTGAACCTGTGTATGCTATAATATACCCCTGCTTCATGTCGTCTGAGCGAAATCTTCCCACTGCTGCATAGTGGCCTTTTACATACGGAATGTATATGTTATCCCATATTCGCTTGGCGCTTTCTTGTGTCAATGTATAGGTGTTTTCGCCACTTAGTTTGGTAAAAACAGGAGTGCCCAGTTGAGCAGAACCCGCATTAAAAAGATTTGCCATAGAGTCTACACCGAAAAACGACGCGCCATCCGACCACTCGTAGTATTTGCCGGCAACTTCGGCAAGGCCTTCCCAAGAGCTTAAATCATCCTGGGTAACGCCGGTGTCCGCAGAGAATTCGTTAAATTTTGTTTCGTTAACATAGAGCATCTCTGTAGATTTGGCGACGGGGAAGATTTTTAAGTTACCCTGCTCATCAAACCTGCCCTCTTCCAAAAATTCAGCTCTGTATTCAGCAATTTCTTCTTCTGTAAGGTAGCTGTCAAGTGCTGCCACCATGCCAAGCGTGTCTATGCTAAAAGCATCGTCGGAATAGGAAGCAAAAATGCCCGGCATGTCATCAGCGCCGATTTCGCCATTTGCTGAATTATAAACAGCCTCGGCAAGTTCGGCAACGCCACTGTAGGAATATGCGTCGATAAGAACTCCGTTTTCAACGCCTATTGTCTCGTTGTATTCGCTAATCAAGTCGTCAAAAATATCCTTTGTGCCCGAACTGTAGTAGTGCCACAACGTGATGGTGATGGGGCCGTCCTCCGTTAAAGGTTGAGGCTGTGGATTTTCCTCTTGCTGTGGATTAGCGGACGGTTCTTCGACAAAGCCCTGTTCGGGTGCAGCGGGCGCACAAGCCGAAAATACAAGTGAGAAAGTTAAAATTATCGACAAAATAAGATGTGTTTTTTTCATAAATACCTCCGTTAAACACATTGTGTGTCGCAAAAACACTCATTGCAGAAATCATACTTTACAATTAACTACAACCAAGAACTACATATGGTTTTTAGCGGGCACCTATGACAGCTTGCTTTGAGGGCTGTGGTAGAATTTTTCAAATTCGGGTAAAGGCATCGGTTTTGCATAGTAATAACCTTGAATTATATCGCAACCCATTTCTTTTAACACTTTAACGTCATCTGCGGTTTCAACTCCTTCGGCAACCGTTTTAATATTAAGGTCTTTTGATAGCCTGATTACGCTGCTTACCACCGCCAAACTGCGCCGGCGAGACTCCGAGCGAGAGAAGAAACTCTTGTCTAATTTCAGCACGTCTACAGGAGTGTTTTTGAGCAACCCGAGCGAGCTGTACCCCGAACCGAAGTCATCCATAAACACTTTAAAACCTTTGCCCTGCAATTGGTGAATGAGCGAAACCAAATCACCTTCGTTGCTAAGCATACTGGTTTCGGTCACTTCAATTCCAAGATATGCGGGCTTGATATCATATTTAGCGCAAATTGATTCAAGAGTAGAAACAAAATCCGTCGAGTAAAGGTGCTTTCGAGAAAAATTCACGGATATTGCAAATATCTCGCCACCGTTTTGTGTCCAAGTTTTTAAATATGCGCACGCTTGTTCAAACATGTACATGTCAAGCTTTAAGATAAAACCGTTCTTTTCAAATATAGGAATAAATTGATCGGGCATCATGTTGCCCTCGGGACGAATCCACCTCACAAGAGCCTCTGCTGCAATCAGCTTGTTTTCGCTAAGGCTTAATTCAGGCTGCAAAACCATTTTAAACTCTCCGGCCATCAAAGCGGCATCCATCGAGTTTTCAATCTCTTTTACCTTTATGGCGTGGGCTAAGTATTCGTCTGAATAGCTGCTAATATTCGACACTTCTTCCTTTGCGTTATGGTGTGCGATATTAACCTTTTCGATACAAGCCGAAATATCTGATTTGTCGTCATCGGTTATTTTATAACACCCTGATACTAACTGAAGATTATAATTAAAATCTTCACCCAAAATGCCAAGTAGCTCATCGGTAAAATCACTGCACCATTGCTCTATTGCTAAATTTCTTTGAGCTATCAATGCCAAAAATTCGTCGTTGTGAATATGCGCGTAAAGAGAATGTCCGGGATACTGATGCTCAGTTACGGCAACCATGCTCTTTAAAATTAAATCTCCCTGTGAAGTTCCGAGTGATTCGTTAACCAATCTAAAATTATCTATATCAAATTTAATTATATACAAATCTGTATCGCCCTGTTTTTTGATAAAATCTTCAGCATCGAGCTTAAACTTTATCAAGGTGCTGATTTTTGTCAAAGGGGAGACGTATGCGATCTCTTCGACGTTTTTAACGTGTTTGCGCTGGGATGTGTTTATTATAAATACAAATACAAACCCTATTAACACGGTAATAACAGAAACGATAAATGTAACAGCCATGACGTTGTTGGTTGTAGAGAGGATGATCGAATCGGGGATAACCGTCATAATCATCCAATTTTCAATCCCAATCGGGGTGTAGATGATGCGGTTGCGCTCTGAACCAAACTCTACTATTCTTTCTCCGCCAATATTTTGCGAGACATCACTTTTTATCAGCTCGAGCTCTTGGTCGTCTTTTAGCTCGTTATTGGATATTACGTCAAATACATTGGAACTATGTGCAAAAATAGAATCGTCCACACCGTTTGAAATAACGTTTCCGCTACTGTCGATGAGTAAGTTTGCGGTTATTCCGTCTATCGGGTTATCAAACATGCTGTCAAGTGTTTGGACGTAAATCAGGCCGGCAAGCACACCGCGAGTTTCGCCGTTTGCGACCATAGGTGTTGAAATGACGATTGTCTGGATATCGTTATACTGGGTGTCAATCAGTTCACTTATAACCGTTTCGCCTTCGATTGCTTTTTGAAAATACTCCACATCGTATGCATCTCCGACATTTGAATCGCTTCCGACGGCATAACCATAGGGGTTAATTACCATTACATAGTCAAATGCGCCCAAAATATAGTCATAATCACCGGATTCATCGCTTATGTATCTAAGATAATCCCATACGGGCAAAAGTGAGGCTGTGGATTCAAGCAGGTTTATACTTGATTCAAATCGCAGTTGAAAAGTTTCAACGTTGGTATCCATAAGCTGGCTTAAGCTTTGGTCAGAAAGTGTGCTTATTTCCTCGCTTATAAAGACGTTATAAAAGAACAGTGAAACAACAAGCACTATTATTGCGACAAATATGGTTATTAACAGCGAAAGCTGTTTTCTCTTAACTTTTTGCATATTACCCTCTCGCTTTTCGCTCAACTAACATTTTCATGCGGCAATTTTTTCGTCGAGATATTGCACATATTCATCGGCACATCTCTGGGCATCTTCTCCGCTAAAGACCTTTTGAAGCATTTGATACCAAGCGGTTCTCTGCTCGGGCCATGCGGTAGTCACTTGGTAATAGTCGCCTAAATTATTCATAAAAATTGCATATTCACTCATTCTCTCTTCGTCTGCCGTGCCTTCATACACACCGCTGTAGGCGCTGTTTACAGGAAAAAATTGTGATGAGGTGATGGTGTCTTGATACTGATCCGGATGGTTAGCCAAAAAATCAATAAATAATTTTGAGGCTTCGACTTTTTGCATATCACCGTTGTTAAACACACCAAATCCCCAAATTCCGCCCTGCAATTGAACAGACTCATCTTCCGAGGGAAAGTTCATTGCAATGGGAGTAAAATCTACTTGCTCCGCATAAAGCGACTCGTTTGTTGCATTCCAAGCGAGCGTAACGGCGGTTTCTTGCATCGCGAACATTTGGAGTTCATCCGAAGCTACAATTTCGGGGCGGTGAACAAGCGAACCGTTATTTACCATGTCTTGAAGCAGAACCAAAGCTCTTACTCCGTCTTCTTCGTTTATTAAATATTCAGTATGGTCGTCATTTGTAAAAGGTGCATCATATAGGTTTGTGACAAGTGCTCTTGTGCCCTGGTCTCCGCCCTGGCCTCCCGTATATAAGATTCCGGGTGCCTCGACGAGGTTGCTGTCTCGTACTGCTTCCATCGCAGAGATATAGTCCTGGGTTGTCCATGTGCGATTTTGTAAATCTAAATATTGAAGGGCGTCCGCTTCTTTAAACACTTCATAATTAATTGCCATAACATGCGCCGTCATAACCAGAGGGTATTGGTAAAAAGCACCG
>CAYJIQ010000109.1:752-1892 GCA_964370275.1 uncultured Christensenellaceae bacterium | reverse complement strand
CATACATGCGGAGACAACCGCTTCAGAAGTCAATTCTATGTTTGAAGTCGTCTGCTCGTCCCACATGTCCTTTAGGTCTACCATAAGCCCGCGTGCACCCCAGTTTGCAACCAGACGTTCGGGTCCTTCAAAAATTATATCCGGTGCATTTCTTTGGGCAATGGCTGCCTCAACCTCTGCATCTCCGGTATCAAAATCCAGTGTTTTTAGCTTAACTGTAATGTTTGGGTATATTTCATTGAACTTTTCGGTAAAATCTTTGAGAACTTTCATATCATTTAATTCGCCCACGGGGAAAGTCCACATTTCAATTTCGATGTTTTGGTCGGTAATCGAAGCTTCGATGGATTGGCTTTGGGACACAGAAGGTGTATTAGTATCGTTTTCGGGCAAAGCAACACTGTTATTGTCGCCAACGACACATCCTGAAATAAACAATATAATAATATTTAACGACAAAACTATTAGCCTTTTCATTTTTTCACCCCGGACAAGCTTTCCCGGATTGCATTTCCTTGAGCAGCAGCTCAAACTATACTGAAAAACATCCTACATATAAATTATATTATATAAAAAAAGTTAACAAAAGTCAAGTGTGCAGACATGCTCGCGCGGAAATCAATTTTTGCTTGACTGGTATAGTTAAGCACTACAGGAACAGGCATTATTCTTTAGATGCAAATGTCTCAAATAGGAAACATATTGCATCATAAAAGAGCAAAGTCGTGAAAAATTATCTCAATAATTAATTGAGGAGATTTATTTGTTCTTCTCGCAATGTTTTAACTTTTTTGACAATAAGCTCAATGTTGCGGTGAGGCAAAAAAGTGCAACTCCCGGCCAAATGTTTGAGTTGCTGCTGTCCGAAGTCTGGGGCGAAGTATAGGTGGGGTCATATCCGATAGCATATGTCGAGAATTTTTGCGTGTATATATGGATATTCCCGTTTTCATAGTCAAGGTAAAACGTTCCGTCTAAAAAGTTGTCAACGGGCAATGAATCCAGCGGAATAAATGTATGCACAACACCCTCGTGATCCCTGTATATAGAAATGTTATACTTGCCAAAAAAGTTATAAGGCACGATTACTTCAAATACAGTGTCGCTCGAGGTAAGCTGGGTTTGCTCTTCGTCTGTCTC
>CAYJIQ010000109.1:0-742 GCA_964370275.1 uncultured Christensenellaceae bacterium | reverse complement strand
AACAGGGAGATGTCTAAAATTTCCAGTTGCTTTTCTCCCGCTACTTCAATTATCAGATCTGCATTTTCCGCCTCGGCTACGCTTTTGCTGATAATCTGCATTTTCAAAAGGCCGTCGTCTTCAAAAGAATAGCGAGTTGCCTCTTCTTCAAGCCCTTTTACAACGATGTTTGGAGTCTGTGTGCCTTCGAGTTGCAGGAGGCTGTCTGTCAGACCTATCGTTACATCTGTGCGATGCTCGCCGGTTGAGTTAATGGATATGGCTTGAGTTACAATTCTGTCACCAAACGTCACCTCCAAATTATAGATTGCGCTAGGTAGGCTTTCAAAGAAATAGTTGCCATATTCGTCGGTTGTAGTCCTTGCTATAATATCGTTTCCGAGTCGAACGACGACAAGCGCATCGGGCACGCCTATGCCGTTTTCTATAACTACGCCGTGCACACCCGAAGTGAGTTCGGATGCGACAATGGGCATGGTAATTTCTACAGTTGTTGCTTCCTTATAATAGTTTGCATCGCCCATGCTCACTTGCACTTTAAATGTGCAACTGCCGTTATTTCCCTGCTTTGCCGATTTGAAGCTCACGAGCGAAACGTTCGTAGTCAAATCTGCGGAAAATCCCATCGATGATAGTATTTCCGATATTGCTTGTTCCGCCTGTTTATCCGTCTTTACTTTGTCGCCATTTGGAACAAAGTCGAATTGCTCTATTGTATTTATCGCCTTTTCCACTGCGACTT
>CAYJIQ010000108.1:4177-6828 GCA_964370275.1 uncultured Christensenellaceae bacterium | reverse complement strand
TATCCTGCGTCTCTTCCGATGACGATTCCGTCTTTACCTCGAACATATCTGGCGGCATTTATTCCTGCGACAATTCCCTGTGCTCCCGCCTCTTCATATCCCGATGAGCCGTTAATCTGCCCTGCCGTAAAAAGTCCGCCGATGCCCTTCGTCTCGAGAGTAAGTCCTAGCGTTGTCGGGTCTATGCAGTCGTACTCAATCGCATATGCAGGTCTTGTAAACTCCACATTTTCCATTCCCGGCACCGTGCGATAAAGCGCAATCTGGACATCTTCGGGGAGGCTTGAAGACATTCCCTGAACGTACATCTCGCGAGTATCCGCGCCCTCGGGTTCAAGAAACATCTGATGGCGATCTTTGTCTGCAAAGCGCATGACTTTATCTTCGATAGACGGGCAATATCTTGGCCCGACTCCTAAAATTTTTCCTGTGTAAAGCGGGCTTCTGTGTATGTTTTCACGGATAATTTCGTGAGTTTTTTCGTTTGTATACGTCAAATAGCAAGGGTATTGTTTCCTTGTCCCGCGCTTGCTTATAAAAGAAAACGGTATTATATCGGTGTCTCCCTCTTCTATTTGCATTTTTGAAAAATCTAGTGTTCTGGAATCTACTCTTGCGGGGGTTCCTGTCTTAAACCTGCGAAGATCAAGCCCAAGACTAATAAGCGAGTTGCTCAGTTCGTTTGCACCTGCAAGCCCGGACGGTCCGCTTTTCCACTTGCTTTCTCCAACTATACATTCGCTTTGAAGATAAACGCCCGTCGCAACGACAATCGCCTTGCAGGTAAATTCCGCCCCGAGCGTCGTCACAACTCCGCAAACTTTGGAGTTGTTCGTCAAAATCTGAGCAACTTCGCCTTGTTTTAGCGTGAGGTTGTCTGTGTTTTCAAGGACGTTTTTCATGTATATGTGATACTCTCGCTTGTCCGTTTGTGCTCTGAGCGAATGCACTGCTGCGCCTTTGCCTCGGTTTAGCATCTTCATCTGCAGATATGTTGCATCAGCTGCAATTCCCATCATTCCGCCAAGCGCGTCGATTTCTCGCACGAGGTGTCCCTTTGCTGTCCCGCCAATCGCCGGGTTGCACGCTAAAAGTGCTATCCCTTCGAGATTTAGGGTTAGCACCAAAGTCTTGAGTCCCATATTAGCTGAAGCAAGCGCCGCCTCGCATCCGGCATGTCCTGCACCCACGACAACTATGTCGTAATTTCCTGCTTTATATTTAAACATCTTCCGTCAACATTCCTGTAATTTTATCTTTTTTATTTCTTCTTCGCTCATTCCCGTTACCGACGCTATTGTAGTTAAATCAAACCCTTGCGACAACATGTTCTGAACAACTTGATATTCCTTTTTTCTGAGCCCAATAGCTTCGCCCTCGGCTCTGCCAGCTTCCAAACTTTGTATTTTAGCTGTCTCTAACCTATCAAACTCGTCGTTTATTGCCTTTTCGCGCATGTCGTAGATGTAGCGCAACTTTTCGTCTGCACTTACTATTTGCAGTTTCTTTACGGCGGTGTTCATCATATTATTAGTTTCGGATAACATTTCTAAGTCCTCCTCATTGTCAGCATTTAAAAACTTTGCCCACATCAACCTGCCGTCTTGGCACACCAAATGTTGCGGTATTTTCTTGAGTTCTACAAAGTTAAGCTCGAGACAATCTGTAAGCTGTGCGTTTGTATCGATATCGAGCATCCTCGCTCGCCGATACCAGCGCTCGTCGCTAAACATTTTATAATCGACAAAGTTTAGCGCAATAGCCCTTCCGAGCTCTTCATAGCGATGTCCTTTTACCAGTTGAGCTGCAAACAGTTTGCACATGTAATAAGAACTTCTTTTGAGCATGTCGCTGCTGTTTGCAAGCTGAATCTCTATGTCGATATGGATGTTATCGCCCGTTTTCACTCGCACGTCAAGACGGCTGTTTTTATCTTCCGGGCTTTCATCAGTCACTTCGGTGTTAGTATATTCAATATCCTGTGCAGAAGGGATGTCGAGCTCGAGAACGTCGTTTAACATATGGCGCAACAAATCCTTGCTATCCTCTCTGCCAAAGACGGCTTTAAAGACGAGGTCGAGTTTCGGACTGAAGAGCTCCTGCCCTTTGTACATAATTTTATTCTAGAAAAACACCTCCCTTTATCTGCATTATACCACGGAAAAAAGGATTGTAAAATAGTTTTTAATAATTAAAATATGAAATAAACCGGTTATTTGCCAAGACAAAAACTTTCAAAAATTCTGTCTACAATGTCTTCGTCAAGCGTTCTTCCCGTAATAAGACCCAGTAAATGCCAGGCGTCTTTTAGGTCGGTTGCAATAAGTTCGCTTTCAAGCCCAAGCTCGATTGCCGTTTTTGCATCACATATTGAATTTAGTGCGGCCGATGCCGCTTCATGCTGCCTTGCGTTGTTTATCATCACGCTCTCGGTTGCTGCGATATCAAATGCGCAAGCCTTGAACACAGCTTCTTTTAATTGAGAAAGTCCCGTCGAGTTCGCAGCGGACATTACCACGGGAGAAACTCCAAAAGCCTCTGAGATGTCGCTCGCCGTTGTTACGGGGGGTAAGTCGGACTTGTTTAGCACAACTATGCAGGGTTTTGACTCTGCGCCGTAAAAAATTTGTTCGTCTTCGTCGGTAAGCTTG
>CAYJIQ010000108.1:0-4167 GCA_964370275.1 uncultured Christensenellaceae bacterium | reverse complement strand
AATGTCGCAATTCTCAATCGCCTTTTTTGAAAAATCTATGCCGATTTTTTCTACTTCGTCTGTGCTGCTTCGAATCCCCGCGGTGTCCGTTAAAATAAGCGGGAGTCCGTCTAGGTCGTAACACTCGCTTATTATGTCCCTTGTTGTCCCGGGAATGTTTGTTACGATCGAGCGATTTGTGCCCAAAAAAGCATTAAGCAAAGACGATTTGCCGACGTTTGGCCTGCCTACGATGGCAACATTACAGCCTTCTTTGAGCAACCTTCCCGTGTGAAAGGATTTTTCCAGCTCGCCCAGCTTAGAGCAAATTTGTTCAAGCTTTGGAAGCATGTGTGCAGATTCCAGATCCTCTTCGGGGTATTCTATGTGAACTTCAAGTTCGGCTAAAATATCCGTCAGTGCATCCTGCATAAGCTCAATGCTTTCGCGAAGCTCACCTCGTAATTTCTTTACGCTCGCAAATGCACTAGCGTCGCTCAATGCGCTTATCATCTCCTGAACTGCCTGAGCCTCGCTCATGTCCATCTTTCCGTTAACGAAAGCTCGCTTTGAAAACTCTCCCGGCTGTGCAATGGCGCAACCGTTTGAAACGAGCAGGCTTATTACGGCACTGCTAACGACGTTTCCGCCGTGGCAGTGAAACTCTACGACATCTTCTCCCGTAAAGGAGTTTGGAGCTTTAAAATACACGCAAAGACACCTGTCCAGGACGGTTTTGTCTGAAACTACATCCCCCAGTGTCATCATGCGAGGTTGCAAGTCGTCGGCAGAAAAGATCTTCAGAGCGAGCGACTTTGCATCTTCTCCCGATATTCTTATTATGGAAATGCCACCGTTACCCGGTGGCGTTGCACATGCGCATATTGTTTTCATTAGTTCCTCGGTGCTCTTTTTTTGCGGACGACGACCTTTCTGTAAGGCTCGTCACCCTCGGAAAGAGTCTCTACCTTTGGATTGTCTTGCAGTGTTGCATGAAGCACTCTGCGCTCATATGGATTCATAGGTTCAAGCACGACGCGCTTGCCTGTCTTTATTACTTTTGACGCAATTCTCTCTGCTAGCTTCACAAGTGTCTGTTCGCGCTTTTCGCGGTAGCTTTCGGTGTCGACTACAACACGCGTGAAATCCTCTTGGGAGCGGTTTACGACGAGGGATGTGAGGTATTGGAGTGCGTCGAGTGTCTCGCCGCGCCTTCCTACAAGAACACCCGTCTGATCGCCTGTGAGGTCGATGTTTAGCGTCTCGTCTGTTGCGTTTATCTGCATGGATACATTGATGTTCATCTTTGTAAACAGCCCTGTTAAAAAGTCCTCTGCGAGGTTTTCAGGCCCCGATTTTTTGGTTAATTTCACCTGTGCAGATTTGTTTAATCCTAAAAATCCTTTTGAGTCGGAGAGAATTTCTATATCAACTTCGCCAAGAGAAAGGCCAAGTTCGGTAAGCCCCTCTTTTATTGCGTCATCCACAGTTTTTGATTTAATGGTAACGGATTTTGCAGTCATATACTTATCCTTTCTTTTTGCTTTGCTCGTCTGTTATCTCACTTTTCTTATCTGCAAGATCTGCAGCTTTTTCGACAATTTCGGGCTTTTGCTTGTCTAGTTTGTGTTGGAAATATTTTTCAAACAGCAGGTTTGAACCGAGTCCGTATAAGTTCGAAGCCGCCCAGTATATGGAGAACGCCGCATTTGAGGTCGCACAAATCCATATAGAGAAAATGGGGAAGAACCATAACATGAATTTTCCGCCCGGCTGAGGTTGGGTGCTCGTCTGGTTTTTTGCCATTATTCGCTGCTGGAAGAAGAGCGTCGCACCCGCAAGCAGCGGAAGACCGAACCAACCGTTGTTATATCCTTCAAGTCCGTTTGCGCTTATGATGTCTGAAGTTAGTGTTGTGTAAGCGGTTTCGTTTACCGTCATTATGTCGCCCGCAAAGGATATGAGCTCCTGTTCTTGCAGCATGAAAAATGCCTGGGGCGAGATGTAGTGAGCGTTTGTAACGAGGAATGTGCCAAACTCCGCAGATGTCGGCAATATTCCGACAAGTCCGCTATCCGGTTGCCAAAAGTTGTGAATCCAAAGCCATGAGGGAAGTGCAACGTTTTCTGCACCGACGTTTGTGGCATCAAGGATAAGTCCTAAAGTCTCGTCGCTTGCTATAACACGAAGTGCGCCGAAGAAGGCGAAAAGCAAGGGGAGCTGGATGAGCATGGGGATACATCCTGCCATGGGAGAGACTTTGTTTTGTTTATATAGTGCCTGAATGCGCTTTTGTGCTTGCGCTTGGTCGTTGGCGTAGCGTTTTTTGATGCCTTCTACCTGGGGAGCGAGCATCTGCATATTTTTCGTCGAACGCTTTTGTTTGATATCAAGAGGGATAAGAACAAAACGAACGAGTAACGTTACTATGATGATAGTAATCGAATACTCGTTAATAAAACTCTGTATCCAGTTAATAAGGGCAACAAGGCCCTCCGAGATAAAATTATCGTTTAAAAAATTCAATTTATCCTCCACGCATGTCCATTAAACATGCCATAAATTTCGAGCTTACCTGTATAGTCGGATCTAATTGTCCGCTACTGTTTGGCCGTTTGCCGTATCCGAATCTTCTTTTTCTTTACCGTAAGGTCGGGCACCGGGTCATATCCGCTTCCTCCGAGAGGATGGCACCTGCTTAGTCTTTTTACCGCAAGTTTTCCGCCTTTAATCGCACCGTATCTGTTAACCGCCTCCATGGCATACTCCGAACATGTCGGGGTATATCTGCAGTTATTTCCGAGGTAGGGCGAAATTGCGGCTTTGTAGAATTTAAATATTCCTATCAATATCCATTTCATATCACTCGTTGCCGTCCTTTAGAAGTCCTTGGCGCCGAAGAAGGTATCGAATATCCTTTTTTAAGCTTGAATATTCGCGTTCCGCTGCGCCGACCCTGCCGATTATGACAATCCAAGCAGAGCCTTGAGTCCGGGGCAGGTACTCTCTGATACATTCTTTTAATCTGCGCCTCAATTTGTTGCGCCGCACACTGCACCCGACTTTCTTGCTTACGGTAAATCCCGCACGAACTCCACCGAATTTCCTCGGCAACAGTAACATTACGAGATATTTTGTAGAACACGCCTTTCCCCTCGAATATACATGGGAAAACTCTCTGTTCTTTTTAAGGGTTACAAGTTTTAGCTTGCCCGCCTTAACATCCGTGCTCATTACACGGTCAGTCTCTTTCTGCCTTTAGCTCTTCTGCGCTTTAAAACATTGCGACCGTTTTTCTTCTTCATTCTTTCACGAAATCCGTGAACCTTGCTTCTTTGCCTCTTCTTAGGCTGATACGTCATCTTCATGCTAACACCTCCTTGTAGCTACTCTTTACCTTAATCTGCGTAAAAAGACCATTAAATTATATAAAAAACGCCGTACAATGTCAACAAAAACTTAACTGTCTTTTTCTTGTTTGTGTTATTCACACCTCTGTGCATACTCAGCAAGGGGATAATTTCCCGAAATTGTGGATAAAACACATGAGTTATCAACAAATTGTGGATAACTTTTGCTAATATTGTGGATAAACATAGGTTGAATGTTAATAAAATGTGAACGCCAACACTTAGGTATAATGGGAAATATTACCCCCAACCGTCTAAAAATCAAATATTCATTTGCTAATAAATATCCAAGGGGTTCAAGCCGAGCGGATAAATCTTAAATCTTAAAGTCGTTAAGGAACGGTTGCAAAATAGCGTTACATAAATAACTCGCCGATAAAAAGGTGCAAAAAAAGCTTTGCAAACAAAATATTATGTGAACAAATTGTAAACAATGCGATTTATCACGTACTTTTCGCAAATAGTTGGTATAATTTAGTTAAGACTAACGAGCAAATTCTTCTCTCTAAAAAAATAGACAAAATGTAGTTCTCTCTTCAAAAAAAGGATGTAATTTATGAGTGATACGAAGAGGTTTATTGTCGACGGCATAAAGGAAAGCTGTTCCAAATATAAAAACCGAATTGCCGGTTCGCCCTCCGAGAGGGAGTGCCAAAAAGATTTCGCCAGAAAGCTAAAAAAGTTTACAAAAAGCGTGAGATATGAGCGCTTTAATCTCAGCCCAAGAGCATTTATGGGATTTTTGCCCATATTAAACGCTGTTGGGATTATATGCATA
>CAYJIQ010000107.1:3843-6841 GCA_964370275.1 uncultured Christensenellaceae bacterium | reverse complement strand
TATTTTGTCGATCTGCCGGGCTATGGGTACGCAAAGGTTTCAAAGGAAGAGAAGTCTACGTGGGACGAGATGATGGGCATATACTTTGAAAGTGCCGTGCAAAACATTAAGGCGTTTGTGTTGCTTATGGACATAAGACACGGCCCTTCCGATGAGGATAAGCGTATGATTTGGTATGCAGAAAATTATGCACTGCCATATATAGTTGTTGCGACGAAGGCAGACAAAATTGCCAAATCAAAGAGAAAAAACGAATGCGCAAAACTGAGAAGACAGCTCCCAACATCCTATGATTATCCAATCATTCCCGTTTCATCGCTAGACGGTTATGGGTTGCAGGAGTTGCTTGATAAAATCGGGGAATACAAGAATAGGGAAAATTAATGAAAGTATTTGCTATTTCAGACACGCACCTTTCACTTTTTAGGGACAAACCCATGGATATTTTTGGTAAAAACTGGGAAAATCACTGGGGTAAAATTTGTGATTCTTGGAAGCAGTCTGTATGTGATGAGGACGTGGTTCTTATTGCGGGCGACATAAGTTGGGCAATGAAGTATGAGGAAGCTTTGCCAGACTTACACGCTATTTTTGCGCTTCCTGGGTACAAGGTCATGATAAAGGGCAACCACGACTATTGGCACACTTCGCTCGGAAAAACTCGTGCTTTTTTGCCTGAAAATGCGTATTTTTTGCAATATGACAGCGTGAAGGTCGGAGAGTTTACTTTTGTCGGCACCCGTGGATGGAAGCAGAGAACGGACAGTGATTTTAAAGAGGACGACCAAAAGTTGTATGATAGGGAAGTTCAGAGACTTAAAATGTCCGTAAAACAAACAAGTGGGCGAATCATTGGACTTTCGCACTACCCGCCGTTTGACATTTTTTTTTCGCCTTCACCAATGACAGATGTGTACCGTGATGCAGGCGTCGAGGCTGTCGTCTATGGGCATCTGCATCACGGCTATGATGAATACTATGAGAATGTTGAAATTGATGGTATTGGCTATATATTGACTTCGTGTGACCATCTTGATTTTAAACCTAAGCTCATCTGCGAAGCCAAAATATAAGCTATTGGTCAAAAAGTTCGGTAGAAAGATATCTCTCGCCGCCATCCGGTAAAAATGCCAGGGCGGTTTTTCCTTTATTTTCAGGGCGGTTTAGTATCTGTATCGCCGCAAAAAGTGCCGCTCCGGAGGAAATTCCAACGAGGAAACCTTCCTTTTGCGCAATGGCACGACCCATTTCGTAAGCATTGTTTGTTTCAATCATAAAAATTTCGTCGTAAATATTAGTGTTTAAAATAGCAGGAACAAAACCTGCGCCCGTGCCCTGAATCTTATGCGGACCTGCCGGTTTTCCCGAAAGAACAGCGCTGTCTGCGGGTTCAACACCAACAATTTTTATGTTTGGATTTTTATTTTTAAGAAATTGCCCTACGCCGGTAATAGTTCCCCCGGTGCCGATTCCTGCTATGAAGATGTCGAGGTTGCCGTCGGTGTCCCGCCAGATCTCCTCAGCTGTCGTCTTCTCGTGGATTTCGGGGTTGGCTGTGTTTGTGAACTGTGAAGGCATAAAAGCGCCTGTAGTAGCCGCAATTTCCTTTGCACGATCTATTGCGCCGCGCATGCCGTTTTTGGTAAGTTCAAGAGTTGCACCGTATGCTTTTAATATTTTCATTCTCTCCACGCTCATGGTTTCGGGCATGGTGAGTGTTATGTGATACCCCAAAGCTGCGCACACTGCGGCAAGGCCAATTCCCGTGTTACCGCTTGTCGGTTCGACTATATGGCCGCCCGGCTTTAAAAGTCCGCTTTCTTGAGCGCTTTCTATCATGGCGAGTGCGATTCTGTCCTTAGCGCTGCCTGCGGGGTTAAAGTATTCAAGTTTTGCGAGTAAGTTTGCGCTGACATTGTATGTCTTTTCCATGTTTGAAAGGCGCACAATAGGGGTGTTACCGACGAGTTGCAAAAAGTTTTTATAGATGTTTGACATAGTAGCCTCCTTTTTGAACAATTATATATGTCGTAAGAGTAAATATCAATAGCAAAACCTGTAAAATTGTCGTAACAGCGAAAATAACATATCGAAATTTTTCGATTTATATATTGACTTGTTGATGATTGCCCGCTATAATATATTCATAAATATAAATATGTTCTGTGCTGTGATTTTGCTGGAGCATATCAACCGGATTATTGGAGGAAATTATGAGTAAACCAAAAGTTGCATTTGTATGCGTACACAATTCTTGCCGTTCACAGATGGCGGAGGCACTGGGTAGACATCTCGCATTTGACGTATTTGAGAGCTTTTCGGCGGGGACAGAGACAAAGCCGCAAATTAACCAAGATGCTGTGCGCCTGATGAAGGATATATATCAGATAGATATGGAGCTAACACAGACAAGCAAGCTTGTGGAGGATATACCTGTTCCGGATATCGTAGTGACAATGGGTTGCAATGTAAATTGTCCGTATCTGCCCTGTAGACATCGCGAAGATTGGGGTCTTGACGATCCTTCGGGAAAGAGCGACGAAGAGTTTAAGATAATCATTGATAAAATTTACGAAAATATTTTAGATTTGAAATCAAGGATTGAAAATTCACTAATTTAGCGGTAATAATGCACGATAGAGACGAAAGAAGAGGGGAGTAAGATATGATAGTTGTGCTGTTTGAGGTGAAACCGACGCCCGAAGGTATGCAGAGATATTTGGATCTTGCGGCTATGCTCAAGCCCATGCTTAGCGAACTTCCGGGGTTTATAAGTGCCGAAAGGTTTAAAAGCTTAAACGAAGAGGGAAAATTGCTTTCTATGAATGTTTGGGAAAGTGAAGAGGCTATCGAAAAGTGGAGAAACACTTTGGAGCACAGAATGAGCCAAGCGGAGGGAAATAGCAAGCTGTTTGAAAGTTATAAAATTACCGTCTGTAGCGTTATTCTTTAATATTAAGATGAGGACAGGCGGTCTGCTCCTGAGGATTCAAACGAT
>CAYJIQ010000107.1:0-3833 GCA_964370275.1 uncultured Christensenellaceae bacterium | reverse complement strand
GCGAATATAGCTTTTTTGGGCACTAGACATTGCATTAACACTTTTTTAAAATATAAATAATTTTTCATAACTCCCAATTTGGTTGTATAAACAACAGATTTTACGACAATATTATAGTATATTAGAGTTAAGACGACAAGGAGGTTGGAAAATGTCTAAGAAACAAATAATTATTGATGCAGAAAAGTGTGTAGGGTGCGGTGCTTGCGCAGACACATGTAAGATGAGTGCAATAGAGATGGTTGATGGAAAAGCAGTTGTAACAAATAAAGAGGTATGTGATGGTATAGGAAACTGTCTACCTGTATGTCCTGTTGATGCGATAAGTTTTGCGGAGGACGAAAGTGTAGCAAAAAAGCTGCCCTGCGGTTGTCCCGGAAACAATGTAAAGACCTTTAGTACCCAGCCGTCACAAACACAAAGTGCCGGTGAGATGAATTCTATGTTGCAACAGTGGCCGGTACAGATAAAACTTGTTCCCGAGAATGCTCCTTATTTTACAGGTGCAAATCTGCTCGTTGCAGCTGATTGTAGTGCGTATGCCTACGGAAACTTTCACGGCGAGTTTATGAAAAATAAAGTAACGATTATCGGATGTCCCAAGCTAGATGAAGGTGATTATACGGATAAACTAACCGCAATAATTTCCAAAAACGAAATAAAGTCGGTAACCGTCGTAAGAATGGAAGTGCCATGTTGTGGCGGGATTGAAAATGCTGTGAAAAATGCACTTAAAGCAAGTTCAAAGATGATACCTTGGAGGGTTGTGACCATTAGCACTGATGGTAAAATTCTAGAAGATATGTAGATATAAAAAAACCGCCGGAAAAACCGGCGGTGATTTTTTTATCAGCCAACAGGTGCGATAATTGAAACAAGCTCTTTGAGCAGGTCTGCACTTGCATCGGATTCGACGAAAATCGAATATTGGATACTATCTACGCTATCGTAGAAGTTAGCCGTGCCGATTTCGCCTTCGTTATACTTTGCGTCAAACGGGTAGGGTTCGTCATTAATCATAGCTTCAAGGCTTTCACTAACTTCTAGGTCGCCAGAAACACCCGATATGTCGATGGGACTTTCGCTTTTCATAAGTCTTTGCGATACGTTTATTCCGTTATAGACATACTGAGATTCGGCTACTGTCTCGTCAATGATAAAGAATTTTGCTTCCGTTGCATCCTGAGGGATAAACATCCAAAGTCCCAGCTCTTCGTTTATAGCGTCAAGTGAATCGTATTCAATCATCGGGTTGGGAAGCCCTGCTGATTGAGCGGGTTCTTCGCTTTGCTCTACTGTCGGCTCTGTCGATGACTCTGTCGTTGGTTCCGGCGAGGGAGATTCACTAGCGGTGGGTGCTGCGCACGCAACAAGAGTGGTCGCAGCGATTGCTGCAATGGCAACTATAAAGATTTTTTTCATACATTCCTCCGTATATTTTGTAAATAAAACCAGCACAAACAATTGCGCAAATTACATAATATCACATAGAAAAAGTGTTAACAAGAAGATTTACAACTATGTTACTTTCTGCCGTAGACCTCTGTTAACCGCTTCAAACGCCTAGCAAGGTTTTCGTCATTTAAGTATTCGCTGTAAGCCCTCCACATCCAGTTGCAGCCGACTGTTGAAGGTGTGTTCATGCGTGCCCATTCGCCGAGCCCCAGAAAATCCTGCATCTGTGCAACGGCAAGTTCAGCAACACTTCCCATCATTAGGCGAATCATTCCCCAATTATAACCTTCATGTTCGCTAAAGGCTCCGTATTCTATGGCGAAGTTTCTCTGTTCGTCGCCTATTGTGTCAAACCAACCTTGCATGGTGTTATTGTCGTGAGTTCCCGTGTAGATTACAGTATCCGTCGTATGAAAATGGGGAAGGTAGCTGCTTTGATCCCATGGGTTAAATGCAAATTGCAAAACTCTCATGCCCGGCAAACCTGCACCGCGTCTTAAAGCATTTACCTCGTCTGTAATGAGTCCAAGGTCTTCTGCTATTAGATTAACGTCGCCAAGCTCGCGTTTAAATGCCTCAAAAAAGCGCATTCCCGGCCCGGGCAGCCACTTGCCGTTTCTTGCTGTAGTCTCGCCATATGGTACGGCGTAAAAAGATTCAAGGCCTCTGAAATGGTCGATGCGAAGTACGTCAAAATACGCTAGAGTATGCTTCATGCGGCTTATCCACCAAGAAAACTTTGTTAATTCCATCTTTTCCCAATCGTAAAGTGGATTCCCCCAAAGTTGACCATCTGCCGCAAAGTAATCGGGAGGGACTCCCGCAACATCGGTTGGAAGGCATTCATCGTCAAGCATGAAAAGATCTCTGTTTGACCAAACATCCGAACTGTCGTACGCCACATATATAGGGACATCTCCGATAAACTCGATGTTTTTTTCGCGGGCATATTCCTTTAAATGCGAATATTGTGATGAAAACACAAATTGAACGTATTTTTCAAAGCTTATTACATCTTCGTTTTGTTTTGCAAATGACTCAAGTGCGTCGGGATTTCTGAACTTGAATCTATCTTCCCATTCGTTCCAAGCACGATTGTCGACTCGTTTTATCGCACAAAAGATTGCATAGTCATCAAGCCAATGTGCATTTTTGTTGCAAAAATAGTAAAAATCTCGCTTTATTGAACTATCAGTATTTTTATAGGCTTTGTATAAAACCGAATTTCTGTGCTGTTCAAGTTTAGAGTAGTCGACTTTTTGCGGGTCGCTTCCCCAATCCAAATTACAATCATCTTCTGTGAGCAGGCCTTCCTCTATGAGCATTTCAAGGTCAATGAAGTATGGGTTACCTGCAAAGGTTGAGATCGATTGATATGGTGAAGCGCCAAAGCCAACGGGATTTAGAGGGAGCATCTGCCAGTATTTTTGACCAGATTCCTCTAAAAAATCCACAAAATCATAAGCCGCTCTGCCAAATGTACCAATGCCATAGCGGGATGGTAGAGATGAAATGTGCATGAGTACGCCACTACTTCTTTTCATAATAACTCCTTTAATTGCTCTAGAGAATAAGAGCTGTGTCAACTTGACACAGCTCTATAATATAGCCTATTAGTCTATTTCATACTTGGGTCTTTCAACGTATGTTGTATGCAACAGTTTGTGCGCCTTATGGCTGTTCGGCTCGCCTAAGAAATCATCGTATAGTTTCTTGATGTCGGGGTTCTTATGCGACTTACGGATATCCTTTGAAGCATCTTCGTCGTATAGTCCCTGAGCACGGATGACCTTAGGATCTTTAACTTCTCTTGTCTTTGAGTCAACGATTGGCTGTCCGCCACCGTTTACGCAGCCGCCGGGGCAACCCATAACTTCGATGAAGTGATAAGTGCGCTCTCCTGCACGGATGGATTCAAGAAGTTTCTTTGCAGCTCCTGTGCTGTGTGCGATTGCAACTTTAACTTCAAGGTCGCCGATTGGCACAGTAGCTTCTTTGATGCCATCGATACCACGGCAAACGTTGTAGTCGAGTGCAGGAAGGTCTTGGCCTGTGAGGATATCTGCAACAGTTCTGACTGCAGCTTCCATAACGCCGCCAGTTGCACCGAAGATAACGGCAGCACCGGTAGATTGACCCAGAAGATCTTCGAAGTCTTCGTCGGGAAGATATTCAAAGTCGATGTTTGCCTGTCTGATCATGGTTGCAAGCTCACGGATTGTAAGAACTGCGTCTACATCCTGGAAGCCTGTGCCTGCCATGTCGTCTCTTTCCTTTTCAAACTTCTTAGCTGTGCAAGGCATGATGGAAACCCTATAGATATCCTTAGGATCGATGCCGGCTTTGTCAGCATAGTAAGACTTGATAATCGCACCCAT
>CAYJIQ010000106.1:0-6848 GCA_964370275.1 uncultured Christensenellaceae bacterium | reverse complement strand
TTGCTCCGTTTTTAAACTTGATAAGTGCGCAAGCGTTGTCTGCACAGCCGATTTTTTCAAGTTCGGGGTATAGGTATCCGCCGCCGATTGCGTAAATGCTCTCAACTTCTTCGCCGATATACCACATTGCAAGGTCGATATCATGTACGGACATGTCGAGCCACGGACCTCCGCTGTGAGGTGCATAGTTTAAAAATCCTGCTACTGTTGCAAGAGGGTCGTTGCTTGTCGATTTGAATAAGAAGGGTTTTTCAACCTCGCCACTGTCAATTTTACGCTTTGCTTCAGCGTAGCTGGGGTCAAATCTTCTCATGAATCCAAGTTGGAACTTCAGTTCGGGATGTGCTTCGACTGCCTTTTCAACCTCGAGGCATTCTTCAACTGTAACGCCAAGGGGTTTTTCGCTAAATACGTGCTTGCCTGCTTCAAGAGCTTCGATAATCTGCTCTGCGTGTGCAAACGACGGAGAAACAATGACAACAGCTTCAATATCTGCATTCTTAATCATGTCTGAATAGCTATCATAGACATCTGTTATGCCCCATTCCTTTACAGCATCAAGCTCGCTTGCAACTACACTCCAAGCTGCCACAAGCTGTGCGTTGGGTATATTAAACATCACATCCTTTGCGTGGTGCATACCCAATCTTCCCAGTCCTACAATTCCTGTTTTTATCCTCTTCATGTTAGTCTCCTTCATTATTATTATTCTACTAAAATTTTCAACTTATAAAGGCATACGATTCGTTTCTGAAGTATCCGGGGTCGAACTCTTCGTCTACATGATAAAATCCCGCTAGGTGGTTATAGATGGATCTTTGTACGCCGTCGACATCCCTGTCAAGCAAGTTTCTGATTATTTCGTAATGTTGCTCAAGACACGGGATTCTGTCTTCTGCCCTGGTTTCTGCTATATTGATAATCAGCTGAACCTTTAGATATATTCTCTCGTTCATGTCTAAAATCAGCGGGTTTTGTGCCAGTTTTGCAAGTTCCATATGAAACTTACCGTCTAATTCGATGCTCTTTTCGTGTTCACCTCTTTGAGCGGCTGCAGTACATTCGTCTGCAATGTTTCCAAGAGATCCAAAGTCGGCATTGCTTCCGTGTAGTATTGCAAGTTTAGCACTTGCCGTATCAAGCATGATTCTTACAAAACCTATATCTTTTAAGTCTTGCTCGGAAAATGATACTACCTCGGCGAATCTGTTGGGATACAAGTTTATCAATCCCACATTTGCAAGCCTTCTAATAGCTTCTCTTATCGGCGTCCTACTTATGTTTAACTGCTGAGAAATGGCAATTTCCGGGATTCGTTCACCACACTTTATTTTTTGCGATAGTATCATTTCAAGTAAATAATCATATACCGTATTTACCAAACTCTGTTTCTTATTAACCATAATTTTCGTCCTCCTTGATGCCGAAACATATTTTGTACAATTCAAATTATTGTATACAATATTGTATCATATTTCTTGAAATAGTGCAATTGTTTAAAACTTATTTCTAAATCTTTTTTCCCATTCTTGGATTAAAGACTCTCTAAAGTTCGGGTGTGCTATGTTTATTAGCCTCCTTGTGCGCTCTTTTTACGTCTGGCCTTTTAGCTTTGCCGCTCCATATTCTGTGACGATGTAGTTAACGTCGGTTCTTGAAGTTGTAACCGTCGCACCTTCGTCTAGGAAGGGAACAATCTTTGAAAGTTTTCCGCCTGCCGCTGTGGAGGTAATTGCAATAATGCTCTTGCCGTCTACTGCCATATTTGCGCCACGGACAAAATCAACCTGTCCGCCAACAGCGCTTATCTGTTTAAGTCCTACGCTCTCAGAGCAGACTTGCCCCATAAGATCGACCTGAACACAGGAGTTTATCGAGATGATTTTGTAGTTTTGCATAACAACTACGGGGTTATTTACATAATCTACGCTGTACATTTCAACGCCCGGGTTTTCGTGAACAAAGTCATAGAGCCTCTTTGTGCCCATAAGGAAGGACACGACAGATTTTCCTTTGTGAATGCTCTTTTTGCTGTTGTTTACATTGCCGTTTTCTATAAGGTTTACTACGCCGTCGCTTATCATCTCGGAGTGAATACCGAGGTCGTTTTTATCTGTGAGCGACATGAGTACTGCGTCGGGAAGCGAGCCTATTCCAAGCTGCAGTGTGGAACCGTCGTCGATCAGTTCAGCACAGTTTTTACCGATTTGCAGCTCAACATCTGTGACGCTTGCAATGGGAAGTTCTCTCAGAGGCTCGTCTATTTCAACAAAACAATCGATGTCTGTAACAGGAATATAAGTCTGTCCTGTAGTTACAGGCATGTGCTTGTTTACCTGTGCAATTACGAGGTCTGCCTGCTCTATTGCAGCAATAGTGTAGTCCGCCGACACTCCGAGGTTCACATATCCGAATGCATCGGGAGGTGAGACCTGGACGAGCGCTACGTCGATATGAAAGTCCTCGCTTCTGAAAAGTGAGGGCAATTCATAGAAGAAGCAGGGGGTGAAATCAGCTCTGCCTTCGTTTACGGCCTGTCTTGTGCATCCTCCGACAAAGAAAGAATTGTGTCTGAAATGCCCCTGCATCTCGGGCAGTGTATATTCGCCTTTGCCCATTGCAACCATGTGTACGATTTCAATGTTTGAAAACCATTCCTTGTTTTTAACCATAACATCGACAAGAGCAATAGGCTCGCCGATACAGTGGCCAAATACAACTCTGCTGTTTGGCTTAATTTTCTTTAGAGCATCCTGCGCACTCATGCGCCTGCTGTTGTAATATTCCTGACCGTTCATAACTTGTCCGCTATCCTTTCCGCTTCCTCAAAACTTCCTATATATGTTGCGTTTTCCACGCCCGGGTTTGCGCACATTGCGGGACAACCGTTTATGACAATGACATGCTCATACACCTCGTCGCTGTTGTAGCTTTCAAAGGTATGGGAGCTGAGCACAGATTTGATATGGCTTGCCGCTCCGACTCTGTCATAATACGGATTGCATCCCCCGCAATACATTAGTGCAATTTTCATATTAGTCTTTTTTTATTCCGCATATGTTCTTTGCAAGCTCTTTTTTGCCTTCGATGTTGCCCTGTCTTGCAATCATAATGCGCTGTGCTTGCGGAGAACCTGCTCCGTGCATAGACTCTGTTCTGTATCCGACAGCCGCTGTTCCGAGTGTCAGGTTTTCAACAAGTCTCATGACTCTCATGCGATCTTCTGTTGAAACATCAGCTCTGCCCTTTAAGTATTTTTCAATATACTTGCCGAGCTTTTCGTCTCTGTAATCCTTTTCTGAGGGAAGAGTTACCATAAGTCCGCCTGCAATATCCTCTGCAAGCCTTGTAAGCTCATAAGGGAAACGTGTAACGTTTTGTTTGCATACATTTGCAAGAAGGAGGTTTATAAGGTAGTTGCCCGCCTTTGTTTTGCAACCCTCTGCCGAACATGCTATACCACAGCTGTATAGAGTTTCATTCAGGTGTGTCATCTCGATTAACTTGTCTTTAACGTGGCTAGCCTTTGAAGCGCCGTTGTAGTCTGCGGCAAGTGCAGCCGCGCCGATAAGTACGTCGCCAACGCCGACTTTGCAGCCGCCGTAGCTTGAACGATGATATCCGGCAAATCTTTCGACTACCATGTTGCAAAAATCAGTTTCGCCGTTCATGAAAATACGGTCGTTTGGAACGAATACATCTTCAAATATGACCATGCACTCGTGACCGCCGAATGTGCAGTTTCCAAGGTCGATGTCTGCGTTTTCTTCAAGCTTTCTCGCGTCACAGCTCTGTCTGCCGTATATCATGAAAATTCCCTCGGCGTCTGTGGGAACTGCAAAAGCAATTGCATAGTCCTTGTCTTCGGGTCTCATTGAAATAGTCGGCATTACGAGCACTTCGTGCGAGTTTACCATGCCTGTTTGGTGCATTTTGCATCCACGTACGACAACACCGTCTTCCCTGCGTTCTACAACTCTTAGGTATAAATCGGGATCTGCCTGCTGTGAAGGTGAAAGTCCTCTGTCGCCTTTAGGGTCGGTCATTGCTCCGTCAACAGTAAAGTCGTTTTGCTGTATGTACTTCCAAAAGTTCACGAAGTTTTCGTGGTACTTTGTTCCGCATTTTTCGTCCATCTCAAATGTCGTACTAAACACAGAGTTTGAGCCGTCCATACCAACGCATCTTTGGAAACATGCGCCGGTCTTTTGGCCGAGAAGTCTTAGCATCTTTATCTTTTTAACCAAATCCTCACTGCTTTGGTGCAGGTGAGTAAATCTGTTTATCGTCTCTCCGGTTAGGGATGATTTTGTCGTCATGAGCTCTTTATATTCATCCTGCTGTGCCAGTTCGTATGTCATAGCAACCGAGTTGAGCGACGGTCTGATCATGGGATGGTCAACGGGATTTTCCATGAGTTCGCCGAACATATATACCTTTAAATTGAGTTTTCTCAAACTTTCAATGTACTGGTCTCTTGTCATTAGTGCCATTGTTTTTCTCCTAAAAAAGTTTATTGTATATCCCTGCTATGTCCTGCTCGGAAAGCGGGGCGTAGTTGTTTGCGAGCAACCTCTGTTGGTTGTCTATAACGCTCTTTGCAAATATCTCACAATCGTCTTGAACCATTCCGTACTCATTTAGCTGTTTTCTGCCAATAAGGTCGCCAAGAAGAGTGTCAAGGCTGTCAAACTCGCTTCCGTCACAGGGGAGGCAGTCTGCAATGATATCTTTAAGAGCCTGAATTTTGCCCGTCGGGTTTTTTTCGTCGTATGTTTTGAGTACAGCCGTGAAGCATCTGTAGTTGGATTCTCCGTGTGCGATGTGGAACTTTGCGCCTAAAGGATAGGACAGTGCATGAACTGCACCGACTCCGGCGTTGCCAAAGGCTATGCCGGCATAGTTGCTAGCAACCAAAAATTCCTTTAAAAGCTCAAATCTTTTCTCTTCGCCTTCTTTTAACAGCTGAGAAAATCCCGCAACTATCATCTTTATAGCCGCAACACTAAACAGCTCTGTGTACATGCTCGCCTTTGGCGACAAGTATGATTCAACCGCATGAACGAGCGCATCCGCAGCACTGAATAAAAAGAACTTGTATGGGAGGCTTTTTAGAAGTTCAGGAATGAGCACGGCATAATCGGCGTACATATCGTCAATGCCCAAGCCCATTTTTGTGCTCTTTTCGACAATTTCCACGATAGAGAGGTTGGTTACCTCGCTGCCCGTTCCGCAGGTTGTAGGTATGATTATTAGATCTCTACACTTTTTGAGTTCAACTTTGCGTTCAAACATTTCAAGGGTGCTTGCCTGTGTGTCAAAGATCATAAGCTTTGCTACATCGATGACAGAGCCGCCGCCGATAGCGATGACTCGCTTGTAATCCTTGCCTTTGAGCTCTGCGAGCAACTTGTCTATTGTCACATTAGAAGGTTCACCCTGTCCGTAGTTTTCATAGTACAGAATATCTGCATCCTGCCCAAGCGGATAGATGGAAGGTTTGTAAATAAACTCCTGAGTGAGTATCAAGTCGCCTTTTCCAATTTCAAATTCCTGAAAAAAACTTTTTACATCTTCACAGCCGTGAATCTGCGTCTTTACCCATAACTCCTTCATACTATGCTCCTTCAACAATTCCTTTTACGAATTTAATGAGTTCTTTGTCCTTTGCATCTCTTTCGAGGTAAGCAAAAGTGTTCTTTCCGCCAAATGCAGCTTTTACAAGTTCTCTGTCCGCATTTTCGATGATGTATTCAACACTTGTGTGCGAAACTTCCTTAAGCTGTGTTAGGATCTTTGCATTTCTCTTTTCAGATTCAGCTGCAGCTTCGGGATATCCGTTGCCCCATTCTTGAGCAAAGAGTTTTTCAAACATGTATTCGAGGTTAAGCTCTCCGCCCCAACCGTAGCCCTTTGCAAATGCTAAGGATACGCAGTTGCCGTTGTTTACCTGTGTGAAGAGGTATGCATCAAGTGGCTCATATACAAGACCACACTGAACACCGGGCATAGCATTTGCCGCAATGCAGGCTCCTTCGCCCGTTCCGCAACCGGTAACAACGAGGTCAGCAGCTCCGGACTTTAGTATTACGCTGTCAAGGATGGCACACTGGTTGTATGTCATTCTGTGGTCCTCTAGGTTATACTGGCCGTAGTTTACAACTTCGTGTCCGTATTTTTGAGCGACCTTAGTAAGTTCGTTTATTACGACCTCGTTCTTTGTTGAAGTGCTCCATTCCATAACAAGTGCTATTTTCATTTTTAAATTCCTTTCAGATTTGGGGATATATTTAGGAGTGGGTGACGTGAGAAGTGTTTTTCCCTCGCCACCCGTAATACATGCGAATTAGTAACGTCTTGCCTGTTCTAGTTTTTCGTCGATTCTCTTTCTTGCAGCAACGATTTCTTTCTTGCCCGACTGCTGAGCGAGTCCTACATGCCACCATGACTCATAGCCTTCAGCCATCGTCTTGGGAAGAACTTTTGCGTCGATGATGCAGCATCTGCTCTCTTTGCGAGCGAGCTTAACAGCTTCTCTGAATTCTTCGGGAGTCTTTGCTTCAAACGGAACCATTCCGTAGCCTTCGCCGATTTTAGCAAAGTTGGTGTAGATGTACTCGCCGTCCATCTTGCCTGTTTTTTCGTTTCTGTATCTCATCTCGGTTGCAAGTGTGCCGATTCCGTTGCCCATCTGCAGGTTGTTGATGCAGCCAAATGCAGCATTGTCAAGAACGACTATGGTGATTTTTTGCTGTTCCTGAATAGCAGTTGCAATTTCGGAGTTAAGCATCATGAAGGAACCGTCTCCTACGAGGCAGTATACATCCTTGTCTGGTGCTGCTAGTTTT
>CAYJIQ010000105.1:0-6887 GCA_964370275.1 uncultured Christensenellaceae bacterium | reverse complement strand
CAAATAGCTTAATCCAACCTTTCCCAAAAAACGGTGGCATCAATGGCGTGAGGTCACGGTTTTTTAACCACCCCTTGCAGGCATATTAGTCAAAAGTACTAATCTGTTTCTCCTAAATTCGCCTTTTGATAGGCAGAATTTTATCTCGACACAAAACAAGTTCTTGCAACGAAAGAAGAAAAAATCCCCCTAGTTTTTTAGAGGGATTTTGCGTTTGTAGGTTTTATTGACGCTCTGACCGACATACTGTTGTTTGTTTGTTTAATACTCAAGCACTAAATTATCACACCTAATCCTGCATTCTGCAAAACTTTATCTGCGTATGCGCGCACGCTCGAGGAGATGTTTTGATAGTCGGAAGAAAAACTACTGGTTGCACCAGATCTGTCAACATTTCCCGGCCCCGTGTTATAGGCACAAAGCGCCATCCTTACGTCTCCATCGTACTTATCTATCATCTCTCTTAGATACTTTGCACCTGCATTAATGTTTTGTGCAGGATCCATAGAATCTGTTACACCGAGATATTCTGCCGTCCCCGGCATTAGTTGCATCAGTCCTTCAGCCCCGGCCGAAGACGTCTGGTTATTCACAAAACTTGACTCTGCCTTCATGACTCCCAGTATCAAATTTTCGGGCAAATTATAGGTTGCAGCTGCCTGTGAAACAAGAGTCATATATGGCTCCGAGCCGCTAAAATCTACAGTGGAAGATACTTGATAAAGTCCCAATGTCTGAGGCTCTGCACCACTACTTGTCTGAGAAGAAATTAACGAATATAGTTGGGCTACAAGATCATTGCTGTAGCTTGTTCCTCCAAGAAGCGAGCTATAGTCGCCGAGAAGAGAGCTGTAATTGCCCCCAAGAAGTGAATCAAGCGAAGATGACGAGCTTGACGTTCCCAGCAAGGAATCATACAAAGAAGAGGAACTTGATGTTCCAAGAAGTGAATCATATAAAGAAGAGGAGCTTGATGTACCCAAGATTGACGAGAAAGTGTCCTCATACATCGAGTCATCTGAATCCCCTGTATCAAACAGCGAACTTGTTCCCATAAGCGAACTCATCTGCATAAGAGTGGCCAAATCAGCAGAGTTTGATGTAGTATCACTTGCAGCAAACGGGTCTATATCATTTGCATAATCCACCGTGTCATCGATTGCACTAATTTCAATGCTTTGCCCAACGCCTGAAATCTCGCTGAGTTTAGCATCTAAAATATCGCTAAAACCCGAGGACAAATCCTCCTGTCTTTGCGTTATGCTCTGCATATATGATTTAACTTCACTGATTCTTGCAAGCGCTGCATCCATACCCATTATTACTATTCCTTTCGCATGTAAATTGACGGTTGCACGTATTCAAAAGGTGCATCGCAATTTGTTAGCGTTTCAGACATCCCGACAAACATATAGCCCCCCGGCACTAAACAATTGTGAAAGCGCCACGCCAGCTCACTACGTGTCTTAGAGTCAAAGTATATCATTACATTTCTGCAAAATATGATGTGGAACTTTCTTTTGAAGCTGAAAGTCTTTTGCATAAGGTTGAATTCACGAAAGATTATTTCGTCCCTTATGTTTTGCTTTACCTTATAAGCTCCACGATATTCCTCAAAATATTTCTTCACCCATTCCTCGGGGATTTTATTTATATGATCTTTTTTATAGACACCCTGTACCGCCTTGGAAAGGACATTTTTTGAAATATCCGTAGCAAGTAACTTTGTATCCATCCCACCTTTTCCCTTAGAAAAATAGGCATCGATCAACATAGCTATCGTGTATGGCTCCTCGCCGGACGAACATCCGGCACTCCATACACTTAAATTTTTGTCTTTTATCTTAGGTACAAATTTAGGGAGAGCAACACTTGTCATAAAGTCAAAATGCTCCCTCTCCCTCATAAAATATGTAAAATTTGTCGTCAATAAAGACACCAGATTGGACACCTCTTTACCCGAAGTGTCCGCCATCATATAGTTTATATATTCCTCAAAACTGCTAAAGCCTTTCGCACCTATTGTTACATTGAGCCGCCCTTCAACGAGGGTTCTTTTCTGCTCGAGGTTGATGCCAAAGTTGTCGTACATGAAATTCTTCAGCCTTATAAAATCATTGTCTGTCAAATTCATCTACTACACCGCACATTCAAGTAATTTTTCACAATCAGCGATAAGCTGTACTTCGCCTTTATCCTTTCCGATACCCTTTACAAAGCTGTCTCTAACATCATGCATACTTGGGGGTCTGGAAATTTGCGACGGCGGAATCATAGAAACTTCCTGCACAGCGTCCACTATCAGCCCTACTGTCATCTCATCTTTTTCAATGACGATTATGCAAGTTCTTGAAGTGTATTCACCTTCTTCATAGCCAAATCTCAATCTTCCGTCCATAACGGGAATGATTGTTCCTCTGAGGTTAATTATCCCCCTCATGTAGTACGGAATGCTCGGAACAGAGGTTATCGGCGTTATCTCAACTATTTCAGTGATATAAGTAATACTTATCGCATACGCCTCTCCTCCAACCAAAAATACGAGATACCTGTTTTCCATTGACTCGTTAATGTCGGTCTTAATCATTTCTGTCTTGCTCATCTTTCCCTCCATTATAGATACATGTCCACCAGCAGACCTCTTACATCATCCACGTCATCGAGCAGATTGATGTTATCCTTTTCCTGCTCAAGTAGTTTTTTTGTCATGCTGTCCATCTTATCATTAACTTTCTTAATCGTTGCAAACACTTTAGCTCTTCCTCTTGCTCCCATATTTGCCGATTTTGAAAATGCAAATCCATTGCTCACTGTCTCGTTTAATAGCTCTGTTACCATCTGCCTATACTTTTGAAGTTCCTTCATATCAGCCCGCTTTGCGACTATCATTCCCTGCTCTGTGATATTGCCTATAAGACCTTCAACGTGTTTTAGATAGGTTGCGTTCGTCTCGTTTGTAAAGCTCCTGCGAAAAAGCACTTCACTGTTGTCCGTATTTGCCGAGCCAACTTCCGTCCTTGTGAGCCGGTTCGTCTCCATCTGACCAACCTGCTGTATTTTCATATACACACTCCCATCTATTTCTTCCACTCTTTGGAATGAACTTTGCGCGCATCGAGAAAATTATACGCTCTATATCCTTTTATAGAACCGTTGACGGTTTTAAGCTTATCCGTTGAGCCCTCGTAGAGCTCTTCCAAAATAACCGCTTGCGACTTTTGCTCTTCTATTATGTCCGTTAGCATCTTTTTGCAAAGCCAAATTTTTTTTTCTTCTTTTGGGCTGTAGCAATGTCCCTTGCTAACCCGATCTTTTATTTGAGTGTCCACTCCATCGACCTTTTTTGCAACTTCATCGCGCTTTTTGATATATCGTTCAAGCTCAACAGCAAACGCCTCGTTTGACATCCAGTCCTTAGGATTCGGAAACTTCTTTTCAACCTTTTCAAAAAGCTTGCTAATTTCTTTTGTCACCTGTAAAAACTCAAAAAGCAGGTCTGCTTTTTGCCCAAGCAACTGTTCGCATCCCGTATTCATCTTATTCGTCACCCGAATAGTAAGTCTTGTTCTCTGAAGCCTTAACTTCCACCCACGCGCTCTTTAGTTCAAGCATGATATTTATGACAGGCTCTGCTCTGCTCATATCCTTCGTCACGTTTATCTGTACAAGTTCATATGAGACAAAGTCATAAAGGCGCATAAGCTCCTCTGAGATAGGATAACTCATGTCCAGCGAGCGAATCAATTCGTCTACGATATCCTGCGCTTTTATTAAGCTTGCAGATGCCTGCTCGATGTTTTTTTCCTCGAGGTGCAGAGCTGCAATCTTGATGTTTTTTATGCATCCGTCGTAGAGCATTATGATAAGCTCTAGGGGGCTTGCTGTGTTTACCGAGTCATTTTTGTATTTGTTGTATAGATTAGCTGTAGCATATGTCGATGTATACACTAATTTCCCTCCGGTTTGTCTTTTTTCTTACCCAACAATCCTGTGATTGCGGATATTACATTGAACTTAGCTGCTGAGTTAGCCAATTGCTCTGTGATTCGTACTCCGACATGAGTGTCTCCATAGTGGTAAACTGAGCGTAGTAACGTTCTTGAGTCTCGTACATTTCTAAGACCATGTCCTCGTACGCCTCTTCATATTCGTCTATTCTGTCTTTTGAGCTTTCCATTACAACCGTTTTCATGTTGCTTTCATAGCTCGTCATGCCTTCAAACAATCTCGACATAAGACCCGAGTTTTCAATGTCTATATCACCCGAGGAAGTGTTGACCGTTCCCGCCATTACCTGCGATACGATTTCAGGGTTACTTTGCAACGCTTCTTCAAATTTTTCGGCGTCAAATTCTATCTGACCGTTTGTATCATAGCTACCCGTCGAAAGACCGATGTCGCTTGGGGTGTATCCTGTGTCACCGACTTCTTGATATAAAAATCCTCTCATCTCATATAGAAGAGATGTGATATAGTCGTCATTCCTGAGCGTTCCGGCTCTTGCCTTCTCGTCCATCTGGTCGACTTCTTCTTCTGTAAGGGACTCTCTTTCTTCGAGCGTTAATACGTCGTAGTCATAATCTTTTTCTTCATTTATAAGGTTGTTTAACGTTTCGATTATCTTGTTGTAGTCCTCAACAAACGATTCCATCTTTTCGACAACGCCGTCTGTACTCTGCGAAACAGCAAAGCTAATTGCTTCGCCGACAGCCTCTTCTCCCGCCGCCGGATCAGAGTTGAAGCTCTGTGTTACACTAAATTCAACGCCATCAAGCACGAAAGTATTGGAGTCTCCATATATAACTTCCTTAGTTCCGTTTATATCAAATGTGATCGAAGAATCTGTTCCCGTTGCAGATGTTGCCGATATTCCAAAGAACGAAGGTTTAGATGCATCACTGCTTGTAAACGCATCACCCGAAATAGCTACTGACGAGTTTGCGCCCGTTGTTGCACTTCTTATTGTAAATTTGTCGTTAATCTGGCTGTAGGACATAACAACGCCTGCCTCTGAATTTGCATTGACCTCGTTCATCATGTCTTGGATTGAAGTATCCGCGTCAAACTCAAAGTCCTGACCGTTTATCGTGAATGCAAGTTTTCCTTGGGCATTAAGCTCTGCGCCCATCTTTTCAGCCGCACGCTCGACGGTATCGTAAGTTTGAAGCCCGACCGAGTTTTCGTTCATGCCGATAGGCCCGTCTGCATTAAAGAAGTTTCCGTCTACATTTGAAATACGAAGCGAACCTGTATCTGAGGTTATGGAGAATCTATCCTCCGCTGCGTTATAAGTCATCTCGACGCCTTCAACAGCATTGATTTTATCCATAGCCGCTTGAATCGAATCGTCTTTATTAAGAACTATGCTTTTGCTGTTCACCATAATAGTAGCAGTGTCGCTTCCGTCTTCAAACATTCCGCTAGCGCCCGCCAAATCGCCAAGTTTTGTTGATAAATCAGCAGCAATCACGCTTTCACGAGTCGATACTGCGCTTGTCATCCCAAAGACATCTTCGCCCGATAACGAGTAGAAGTTAATCTCTGCATTTTCGGCTTTGACATTTTCAAAAACCACCTGTCCTGCATCGCTAATCGACATCTTGACGTTGGTAGTATCCGACTTAGCATTAACTTCGTCCATAACGTCTTGAAGTATTTCATCCGAATCAAAAGCAAACGTACTTCCGTTTATCGAAAAACTAAGTGTATCTTCGGTAAGCCCGATTTCACTGAGTTTTTGTCCCGCTGCAAGACCTGTTTGCGTCGCAGTAAGCGTTTCCTTTGAGTTCATGCCTGCGTTTCCGATTGCCTGTGAGCGGCTTATCGCACTGTCACTCGAAAGCGTCGCATAAGTTGCCTTTGTTGCGGCAACAACCGTAAACTCCGAATCAAACGCCGTAGAAGTCGCCTTTGCCGAAAAATACGAATTGCTCATGAGGTTTGTCTCATACGTCTTATACGCACTCGTGGACCACATATTGGTATCACTGAGTGCACTCATATACTTGCTTCTGAAGTCTTCAAGCATGTCGTTTATCTCTTCATACGATTCATACTTCCACTCTTCTCTTGTCTGATCTTTATAGATATCGTCGAGCTTTAATTGCTCGATTTGCATCATATCTTGTACCATCGAGTCGGTATCCATACCACTCGAAAGCCCTGTTATCCTAATTGAATTGTACATATTTAATGAACTTATTGCCATATCATTTTGCCTCCTGCACGTTTTATTACTCTCTTATATATAATCGTAACTTACGCAATAAACTTAAGCATTTTTGTAAACAAATAAGAAGTATGTTGCCTACACTATTATTTAAACATATTTTCGCTAAATAATCTACCTTTTTTTACGATAAAATAATAAATATTTAATAAACGAGGATAAAAGTTTGCGAATAGACTTTCAACTACAGCAACTACAAAGTTCAGGAATAAAAAGCGACCTAAGTTTACACGTCGGTCAAAATATAAGCGCTCAGGTTGTCGCGGCCACCGGTGACGGAATCTATTTACAAACGGCAAGCGGGCACACGCTTCGTGCTGAAAACTTGGCGGGAGTCCCCCTTGCGCAAGGCGACAATGTGACAATGCAGGTAAGCGGATCAGATGCGACAGGAAGAGCTAGCCTTCAACTTCTTTCGGTAAACGGAAATCAACTAAACCCAGAGTTTACGCAGTCTCAGCTCACACTGCTTAATGCGGGAATTGACATTAACGCAAACGCCCAAACTTTGGGGCAAGCACTGCTAAATAGCGGATCACCGTTAAACCCCTCTACTCTTTCCTCCATGAACAATATCCTTAGCAATTACCCGAATCTCGGAGTTGATCTTGCAGCTTTCGCGGTTGCAAACAACATACCCATAAACGACCATTCGGCG
>CAYJIQ010000104.1:495-6927 GCA_964370275.1 uncultured Christensenellaceae bacterium | reverse complement strand
GTATACTACCAGCCTAAAATTATGTTCGATAAGCGTTCTTCTTACCGAAGAGTCTCCTTTGGCAACCTTCCCAATAAGCTCCGCTTCCTCCGGTTTTGTGAGCGGCGGCGGCAAAGCCTCGCTTCCGCCAATAAAATCCACCCTTTTCCTGAGTAATCTTAAAATCTTTTCGATCAGTGCTGTCCCTATTTTTTTCATTGTCTCTCCTCCACTGTTTAATATTTTATTCAAGAAGCTTGGTTATTTTAATGCCCTATGAAGATGAAGCGAGCCGAAAACCGCATTATATTCCCCCTTTACATCAGCAAGCGCTATGTATCCTCTTGATTTAAACGAATTTTCCCCCGAAACCAACATAATTTCTTCGCTGTAGTAGCCGACAATCACACTGCTTCCGTTTATCGTGTCTATGTAGAAATTGCGTTTCTTACCATCGGGTTCACACTGTGTTTGTTCGAGCACCGCAACTCTGTCCGCGACGACAACTCCTCCCCCCGCAAGATCCACAAGCTTATTTCCCGTGTCATAAAACGCATCTAGCATGACGCTGTGTTCTCCTAATTTTGCCGTCATCTTATACACCTTAGCTTCAGGACTTTCCCTCCTTCGCGCAATATATTCAACGAGCAAAATCGCCATCACGAGCCCTATTATAATAGGAAAGATCATTCCCGTATTCACCGGGAGCGCATCTATTTCTTCGTAAAATCCCAATGCAACGATTAACACGCATCCTCCAGAAAGCAGCAAGCTTACAAAAATTGCACCGATTCCTCGCAAAAGATCGTAGCACCTGTATCCATAACACACAAGCGCCAACAACGCCCCCACAAGCAGTTTGATGATTATGAAATCAGCTACTCCGCACAGTACACAAACAAGCGCATATACACTCCCAATTCCACCCGCAATCACAGCCTTTTTGGTGACATTTTTGCCAAGAAGCCTTCCGCTCATCACGCAGATAAGCATGTCTACTATAAAATTGTCAATCAGAACAACTTCGGCATAAACCATATCCACCTCCAAATTCTAAAACGCCTACCTCAATAACTGTTTTTCATATTATAACTTACTGTTAATTAATAAATTGTAGAACCATGTACGTTAATTTTAACGTACACCCAACAACTTTTTAGAAGAGTTACAGTAATTTATTGTTTATTTCCATCGCATTTCATGGTATAATGGGAAAAGACTGTTGAATTTACGGCAAATGTTCCGATATGGAGACTGCATTTCGCCTTAAAAGTATAAAAAAATCGATGGGAGACGAAAATGGAAAAAATAAAAATGACCACACCGCTTGTTGAGATGGACGGAGATGAGATGACCAGAATTATCTGGCAGTCGATAAAAGACGAACTTCTCAATCCTTTTATAGACCTTAAGACGGAGTACTACGACCTTGGGCTCAAGCACAGAGATGACACGGATGACCAGGTTACAGTCGATTCTGCAAACGCAACCATGAAATACGGTGTTGCGGTTAAATGTGCGACTATCACACCCAACGCTCAGCGAGTAGAGGAATATGACCTAAAAACCCAATGGAAGAGCCCGAACGGAACTATCCGTGCGATGCTCGACGGCACCGTTTTCAGAACACCCATCCTTGTAGACGGAATCAAACCGACAGTCAGAACCTGGGAAGCCCCGATAACAATAGCACGTCATGCATTTGGCGACGTATATCGCGACACAGAAGCTATTGTAAAGTCCGGCGCAAAGGCTGAGCTTGTTGTAACGGACACAGACGGAACAAAGACAACACTTCCCGTATACGAATATCCCCAGGACGGCGGAGTTTTGCTCGCAATGTACAACACTACCGAATCAATTTCGAGCTTTGCAAGAAGCTGCTTTACATACGCACTTGACATCAAACAAGACCTTTGGTTTGCAACAAAGGACACGATCTCAAAGCAGTATGACCAAACTTTCAAGGACATCTTCCAGGAAATTTACGACGCTGAATACGCAGGTAAATTTGAAGCTGCGGGCATCGAATATTTCTATACACTTATCGACGATGCAGTTGCTCGTGTCATGCGTTCAGAAGGCGGATTCATCTGGGCTTGCAAAAACTATGACGGCGACGTAATGAGCGATATGGTCGCAACGGCGTTCGGCTCACTTGCAATGATGACCTCTGTTCTTGTTTCGCCCAAAGGCTACTACGAATATGAAGCTGCACACGGTACGGTTACACGCCACTACTACAAACACCTAAAAGGCGAAGAGACCTCCACAAACTCGATGGCGACAATCTTTGCTTGGACAGGCGCACTCAAAAAGCGTGGAGAAATGGATAAAATCCAGGATCTCTGCACATTTGCCGATAACCTTGAAAAGGTTTGCATCGAGCTTATTGAGTCGGGCGTTATGACAAAAGATTTAGCACTTTTAAGCGAAGTTTCTGATATCAAAGTCCTCAACACCGTGGACTTCATCAAAGCAGCAAGAGAAAAACTTGAGGCTATTTATAAATAGGAGGAAACAAAATGTCACTGTATGAAACATGGCAAAACATGTGTAACATGCCCCAAACCCCCGAGCAACAGCAAGCATATTGGGACGAATACTTTTCTGCCGAGGCAAAAAACTACGAGAAAATCTTGGGCGATACTTCGGTAAAATACTCGGGAACGCTTAGCGAACTTGCTAAAACTTTCGATATGGATGAGCCGGTCTTCATCGGCTTTATAGACGGCATCAACACAAGTCTTGTAACCGAATACGACCTTGAGACACTCACTCCCGAGACAGACGTAACGCTTGACATCGACCTTGAAAAGCTATACTTTAACATGCTTGATGCAAAGGCAGATTGGCTATACGAGTTACCTCAGTGGGATTCGATTCTTACAAACGAGCGTAGACGCGACATCACAAAAGAGTGGAGAACCTCAAAACAAGCTATTAGCGAAAAAACCGCCGGTCGAAACGACCCCTGTCCGTGCGGAAGCGGCAAAAAGCACAAAAAGTGCTGCGGCAAATAACACAAAACCCCGTATTTGGCACATATCATTGCCAAATACGGGGTCTTTTTTATCACCGACACCAACGCCGCGTCAGTCTTTATAACCCAGTTCTTTTAACATCCTTATGTTGTTTCGCCAATCGCTTCCTACCTTGACGAAAACCTCTAAAAACACCTTGGTTCCAAATAGCATCTGCAAATCAACTCTAGCCTCTGAGGCTATTTTTTTTAGCATTTTGCCACCCTTTCCTATTACGATTCCCTTATGAGAAGTCCTTTCGACGAATATTACAGCGGCAACGTTTGTAATGTGCTCGAGCTCTTCGATTTTTTCGATATCTATCGCAAGCCCATGCGGAACTTCCTCTTTTAGATTTTCAAGTGCTTTTTCACGCAAAATCTCTGCCGCAATAAACCTCTCCGGTCTGTCCGTTACCATATCCTCGGGATAATACTGCGGACCTTCGGGCATAACGCTTTGTATTCTTTCTAAAAGTTCGTCGCAACCATCTCCCGTAAGCGCAGAAATTATCGCAATCTCCCTTACTCCCTGCTCTTTTAGTACAGCAACGGCACACTGAACTTTGTGCTCCGATACTGCGTCCGCTTTGTTGACCACTGCTATACTTCCCCCCGGAAGATTCTTTGCGATATCCCTGTCTCTTTCAAGCAAACCGATTTTGGCATCGACAATCATGAGCGTCAAATCCACGTCACGCTGTGCCTCCTGCGCAGTTTTTACCATGTACTGTCCGAGCTTTGTTTTTGGCGTGTGCAATCCCGGTGTATCAAGAAATACTATCTGCAGATCATCTTTTGTCATAATGCCAACGACTTTGTTTCTTGTCGTCTGCGCCTTGCTCGAAACGATTGCAACCTTTTGCCCAACGAGCCTGTTTAATAGTGTCGATTTTCCGACGTTTGGACTGCCTATTAGTGCGACAAATCCAGAACGATAATCGCTGTTTGTGTCTAACATATTTTACCTCAATATTATAATTTAGAAAACGAGCAACTGTGCCGCCGAGTAAATTATGACGGTTATCAGCACTCCAAGAAACGCGCCAACCGCAACCTCTGTCAGCGTATGAACATTTGTCTCCAGCCTACTTTCAGCAACAATTACTGCCATAATAAACGAAAATGATGTTGTAACCTCATCTCTGCCTATAAGCGCAATTGATGCAAACAGCGAAAATGCAAGCGCAGTGTGTCCCGAGGGCATTCCCCCTTGGACGTAAGTTCCGCCACGCTTCTTTTGGCTCCTTGCTTTTATCAAAATGACGGTGAGCCCCACTATAAGAAGTGCCGAAAATGTAATGTGGGAAGGAAGTTTTGTTAGGTAGCTGAGCGAGACAAACGAGAAGTCACTTATCTTCCTGTAAAATATAAGGTATCCGATTACAACCGCATTTACCGCAGCAAGCAATACAGCCCCCGCCGCAACATTTTTGGCAACTTTCGCCATTTCGTGATACCTATCCGTGACAAGATCTACCACAGATTCGATTGCCGTATTTATCATCTCCGTAAAAAACACGAACGTAATCGTCAGCGCCAGCACCATCATCTCAAACCTCGTTATGTAGGTGAGCAGTGCCGCAATTATCGTCAATATAGCAACAATTGCATGTATGCGCATATTCTTTTCACTTTTAAAGGCATGAACGATTCCCGCAAGCGCATGGTTCACACTTGAAATAAACCGCTTCACGACGCGCTCCGCCCGAGTGCAATGCGCTGTTTTGTCCGCATTATCATCTCATCGTCGTGATTTTCGTGATTATATCCCAAAAGATGAAGCAATCCGTGCGCCGTTAAAAAACACATCTCTTCTTCTAAGGTGTTGTCGTATTGTACCGCCTGTTCCCGCGCCCTATCCATACAAATCGCAATGTCTCCAAGGTACACTTCGCCATCCTCTGTTTCGGGCTCGAACCCCTCTGCAATGGCTTTTACCAGCGGCTTTGTCACCTCATTTGCGGGTAATGATAGAACATCGGTGACCGCATCTTTGCTGCGAAATTCAGAGTTTAATCGCCTGATTTCCTCGGATGAAACTACCGTTATACACACCCCACAATTTGCTATTTTTTCGCCAGCTATAGTGCTTTGAGCAACCTTTTTCATATGATAGAGAAGTTGTCCGTCTAGTTCGGTTTCAAGCATAGAGTCGATGTATATCATATCATGCCTCCTCTGTGGGGTACTTGATGCGCTCGTGCATTGCGCCCTCGAGCACGCTCACAAACGCATCAGACATGCGCCTTAATTCTTTTTTTGTGAGCGGACAGTCGTCAAGCTGTCCTTCGTTAAACTTCGCCTCTACCAGCTTATCTATCATCTCTCTTAGTTCCTCTGTTGTCGAAGCTCCGTTTGCGCGAACAGCAGCCTCAACCGTGTCCGCAATCATTACAACTCCGGCTTCCTTTGTCTGAGGCTTAGGACCTTTGTAGGTATAGTCATCTATGTCAACATCGGGATTTTCCTGCTTGGCTTTATAATAAAAATATGCTGCCGTACTGTCTCCGTGATGCTGTTCTATGATGTCGATAATACCTTTTGGAAGCTTGTATTCCTTTGCAAGTTTTATTCCGTTTTTTACGTGAGCCATGATTATCTGGGCACTTTCATAAGGTTCCATGTTGTCGTGTGGATTTGCCTGATGAATTTGATTCTCCTTAAACATAAGCGGTGATTCTGTCTTTCCGATATCGTGATAATAACATCCCACCCTCGCCAACAACGAATCTGCGCCCACCGCATCGCATCCCGCTTCAGCTAGATTTGCCAGCAACACACAGTGATGGTAAGTTCCCGGCGCAACAGTCATGAGCCTTTTCATAAGTACATTCCCGGGGTTTGCAAGTTCGAGCAACTTCGAAGGCGTCGCAAGAGAAAACAGCGTCTCCCATATTGGCAACACCCCTACACTGAGCAGACCCGCAACAAGCCCATTGCCCACGTATATTGCAGCAGTTATGATAATATCTTGCAGGGTGTATGTCGAAGAGAGCAAAAACGCAACCGACACAACCGCCGCTGTCGCACCGCCAAGCAATCCCGAGAGAATAAACTTGCCTCTATGTTCGCTGTTTGCAAGCGCAAGCACCGCAACCGTACTGCCCATTGCCATCGAAACAATGTTTACTATCATTCCCGTTGACTGAATAAACTCGTCTTTTGGTGCGGTCACCAGAGCGATAATAATGCTGAGTGCAACACCGTATGCGAGCGCAGTCCTTCGCTTTAGCATGACCGTTAGCACAATGACGGCAAGCAACGTCGGCTGAACCTGCATATCTATCGACCTTGTAAGCAACGCCAGCAAAATCATAAGCGCTGTAAGCATAAATATACTTACAGAATTTTTAAGCTCGGTTAAAAGACTCCTGTCTGAAATAAATGCATACATCATCGCAACGGCAAAAACCACAGCAAGAAGCAGC
>CAYJIQ010000104.1:0-457 GCA_964370275.1 uncultured Christensenellaceae bacterium | reverse complement strand
ATAACGCGAGGAACAACAGTCTCTGAGTTGCTCAACATTCCAAGAGCATTTAGCAGTTCATATTGCGCCTGCGTAATAACCTCGCCTTCCCTAACAATTATCTGACCTTGCTTCTATTCAATGGGAGTAACTCTATCCGCCGCCGCTTGTTTGTTTATCTCTGTAGCCGCCTCATCATAAACCTCGTTAGGCTTCATAGTAACCTCTATGATATGTTGAGCAACGTCTGCTTGCTTTGCGGGAAACTCTCCTGAAAGCACAAGATCAGATCTTATTAGCGTCGTAACTACAGACAAATTTTCGGCATTGATGCCGTTTTTCATTGAATTTTCTGTGTAGCCGAGCGTCGCATCTCTAAGCTCATTCAGCTCACTTTGTGTCATAGAAGCAATCGTATAAATATCCTCTGTCGTATATACATTGGGGTAAATCGCCTGAAGAGCCGCTATATCCGCTT
>CAYJIQ010000103.1:0-6949 GCA_964370275.1 uncultured Christensenellaceae bacterium | reverse complement strand
AGCTCTCCCAAATTGGTATCATGTCTTCAAGTGTAGCTATAAGTTCTGTTTTGATGTACCCCGGACTTATACAGTTAACACGGATTCCGTGCTTTGCCCACTCAACTGCAAGCGATTTTGTAAGCTGAACGACACCTGCTTTTGATGCGCAATAGTTTGCAATAGTTTGAGGTCTGTTGACCAAATGTGCAGACATCGACGCAGTATTTACAATGGAGCCTTTTGTTCCTTTTTTTACCATAAGCTGTGCTGCCGCCTGTGCTGTGAAAAATACACCGTTTAGGTTGACATCAATAACGGACTTAAACGCACCTGCAGAAATGTTTAGCGCTTCATCTCCCGTAAATATTCCCGCATTATTTAGAGCAAAGTCAACAGTTCCATAGTCCGCCTCATAAACGCTAATCATCTGCGCCACGCTGTCCGCATCCGCAACATTGCACTTATACGCTTTAACCTTTGTTCCAAATTTTTCAAGTTCTTTTGCTGTTTGCTGAGCTTTTTCCAAGTTCAAATCTACAATCGCAACATTTGCTCCAAGCTCACAGAGCGCACTCGCAAGAGTTTTACCTATACCCTGTGCTCCGCCTGTGATAAAACCATTTTTTCCTTCGATTGAAAACAATTTTTTTAGATCCATTTTATTATCCTCCACATTATTTTTATTTTAAACATTATTATTAAACCGTGAGTTTGAACCAATGCGCCAACTCAATCCATCCGGTTATACTGCCTACACTGATGTTCGGGGCAATATTGCCGTTTTAAACCGGCTCTTTTCTTCTGTTCATGAGTCAAAACCCCTTGAAAAAACCAACGTTCTAAGATAACGTCATTATAACATCATTATGTTTAATATGTCAATACAATTCTTCTCCATCTATTATCACTTAAGTTTTTTAAGTCTCTTCCCCCAGCATCCGTCTATATTCACGCATACATTGATAAAAAATGTAAATTTTTGCAACGAAAGCAGAACCCCATCGATGAACTGACAGTGCGAGCCTACACAGAATGCTGAGCTATAATGTCAACTTTCCGATTTTTCTACCTCGCCGTAAAGTGTATATCCTGATTCCTCTTTTGCCACTTTAAGCGCGCTAAGTGCTTTTTCATACAAATCTGTATACTCTTGAGCATGTTCGGGGTATAGCGAGATCCCCACATTAGCGGTTACATGTATGTCCTTGCCATCTTGTTCATGTAACACATCAAGCACATCGCACAGTTCCTCTGCCTTTTTCTCCAACCAATCTATAGCTTTGTAGTTATTAATAAAGACATAGAACTCGTCTCCATCTTTTCTGCCTATGATGTCGCTGCTTCTAAACATGCTCCTCAATAGACGCCCGATTTCTTTTAACCTCTCGTTGCAATATTTCTCGCCAAACTGCTCGGAAAGCATTTCAAAGTTATTAAGATGAATGGCAAACAGTGCGCCACTGTCGATATCCGGCGATGCTGTCCTTAGATAATTTTTGATGTATCTTTCAGTAGCATGTCTGTTGTATACATCCGTAAGCGGATCTGCGGCTGATTTAGCCTTTAATATATCCATCTCAAGTTTGTTTCCTGCAGCTTCGTTAATGCTTCCGATAACTACATATTCATCGTCTCGCTCATAGTAGACTTTCTCGAGGTTATATAAATACCAAACGTGTTCGCCACCTCTCATCGTTATGCACATTTCGCCTTCAGCCTTGCTTGCACCGCTATTAATTGCATCCACAAGAACGGGTAACATCTCTTTTCCGAGTTGCGATTCTGTGAATTTTTCTACGATTTCGGGAACTCCCAACTTCTGTGCAAAGTTTTTTGAAAAACGAATGTTCCCGGATTGGGTATCGTAGCCAAAGAAACCGGTGGGAATTTGTGACACGATATAGTTGTTAAACTCTATTTCGTTCTGCAACTCAAGGTCTATCTTTACATAATGAGTTATGTCCGTGAGCGACATATAAAGCCGCTGTTTTCCGGTCTCGCTTATCGTTAGCTTTCCACAAATATGATAGGTATTCTCTTTTCCGAATTTCGTTAAAATCTTAACCGTATACTCTAAAGGAGCGTATGGGTTCGTCTGCATTTGTTCGCTGAAATATTTGACAACTCCCGCTCTGCTACTCGGGCTAATGATTGTTAGTCCTTGATTTCTAAAAAGATCTCTGACTTCATCTCTTGTATATCCAATCATTTCAAAATAATAGTCATTAGCTTCAACAATCGTAAAACACTCGTCAATTTCCGATATCAGCAAACCACACGGAGCGAAAGTGTTTGCAAACTTTGTGTCATTAATGTTGAGTATCGGAGCAATCTCACCCTTCCCGCCGGGCAAGTTCTTGAGCAACCTGTCCTTGTATTTTTCTTCAAATTCATCAATAGGCATAGGTTTTGCGTGAACGTAGCCCTGAATTGCGTCACAGTTCATCGTTCTTAGCAGCTCCACCTGCTCCGGGGTTTCTATGCCCTCCGCAACGACGTACATTCCTAAGTTGTGCGACATCTTAACTATGCTGTCTATGAGAATGTCATCTCGTCTCTCGTTTTTGCCGCCGACGAAAAAGCTTCTGTCCATTTTTAGCGTGTCCACATGAAGGTTTTTAAGCATTCCGAGCGAAGAGTAACCCGCCCCAAAATCGTCGATGGAAATTCTAAATCCATTGCTACGCAAATCCGCAAACAGCTGTTCGATTGTTGATTCGTTCGCTATCGTCGTCGATTCGGTAAGCTCGATCTCAATGAGTTCGTGTGGAACACCGTGCTTGTCCGCTATAGCCACAACCCCATCCACGAAGAACGGGTTAGCGAGATTTAGCCTTGAGCAGTTTACAGATATTGTGAGCCTTCCCTTGCCTTCGGCCATCCAACGTCTTATGGTTTCGCATACATTTTCAAGTATGTATTTATCAAGTTCTACAATAAATCCATTTCGCTCAAACAGTGGTATGAAATCTCCCGGAAATATCATGCTGCCGTCCGCTTCTATCCAGCGAACAAGTGCCTCTGCACCGATGAGTTTATCCTCGCTTGTGCTGAATTTAGGTTGCAAAAACACCTTGTATTCCTTGTTTTCGAGGGCGGTTCGCATCTTGCTTGTTATCTCTGCATCCTTTATCGTTTGTGCTTTATAAGCATCGTCATAATCCCATGTTTTCTTATGGCTGTTTTGTCTTGCAAGACCATGAGCAAGCGTGGTTTTGCTTATCATATCCGTAACATCACTTTCGCCCTTTTTCGCAAAGTATCTGCCATACCGAAATACAAACTCGTAATTGCCAAGTTCGGGAATTAGTTCTTTAAAAGCATTTTCGCTGTCATTCCTTGCAGAATCGTCATTATCGAGATACCCATTTCCTGCAAACATAATAAATTCATCCACGCCTGTTCGTGCACAAATAAAAGTCTCTTCGATGTTCTGTGTGATGTCTTTCATTATAGTAGCAATCGTTAAAATTACTTTATCGCCCGTTTCTCTGCCGTATATATCGTTAATAACGCTGAATTTTGCTATGTCCATCTTTTGCATGGTGAACTTCATCTCAGGGTTTTTCTTTAATGCTATGCTTACTAATGTTTGAAATCTTGCTAAATTAGGCAATCCTGTAAATTCATCGTAATATGCGGTATTTATAAGCTTTTTGTTTGAGCGATATTGTGAAAATGAAATGTAGGCAACAAGCATTATTATCGTCCAATATACTATGCTGCTTACCAAGTTATAATAATCTATCGCTACAGGCAGCAAACCGCTCATAACCGAAAAATCAGCGTTCATTGCCATCGCCCACTCTGTCATTTCAATGGGATAGTACGCCATAACTTTTGGAGTGCCGAAATAATCGTAATAAAAACTGTCGCTCTGCCCATTCAAAATGTCGGCAAGAGCCTCTTGTACATTCTCTATACCCATTTCATTTACGTCAAACTCAGGAATATCGGAAGCGTCAACATGATTTTCGCTTGTGGAAAAAACCAAGTTAAGAGCGTCATCTACAATGAACATATCTCCCGTACCCGAAGTATTTTCTTCTAACACCTCAAAAAAACCATCCATCGATGATTCGCCGAATAAAACTCCGGTAACCTCCCCGTCATTTACTACCGGGACAGAAATACCGAAAACTATTTCCCCGCTTTCAATGGAAACGTGTGGCTCAGTTATATGAAAATCATTTTGTTTAGCATGTTGAAAAGATTCATTATCTGAAAAGTTTTGCTCATTGCCGTCCATAGATATGCCGTTACCCTCGAGATCTATGTAATAAAGGACGTCAAACGCTTCGGCTTGAGCTTGCATATTAAAAAACCGGACGGCAGCCGTTCCCGAGACGTCCTCCTGTGCCGCATATTGCGCAAGAAGAGATAGATTTTCCTCGCCCTCACACAAAGTCTCTTCAAGGGAGCGTTCTACCTGCTTTCCTATTTGCTCCATCTCGCTTAACGTAGAGTCTATAATTGCGTCATTTGTTCTTGATTTTGCCGAGTTTATCATAAGGCCTATGAATACAATTGCAATAAATACGATTATTCCGCTAAATATAACGTGCTTATAAATTAGATTTTTTTTCATTTATGCCCCCAAGCGCTTATTATCAAAAGAGCAACATCCCTATTGCACCTCCAAAATCATGGTGATATCGAATGCTATGCGCTCCACTTACTTATATATTGACTGTGTCACCCTAATAATTTTGTCATATATAGGTATACATGTTACATTATACACCCAATTCCAGGATATGCAACCATTTATTTACTTTTTTCTGCATTTTTTCTGTTTTTATGGCTATTTACAATAAATCCCCTCCGGATGTGCATATACCGCTGAGAAAAGACACCTCTCCCGCCGAGATTGAACACCCAGGTGTCTTTTCTCAGCGGTATATCCAGTTATTTTGTTTGATTAACAGGAGATGACCCGAGCACACAAATTATTTCCACCTGAATACACTCTCAAAAAAATGACAAACTTGTCAATAGTACATTTTCAACCTGCAAAGTTATTTATATTTACACCATCATTGATATAGCTATCTTATTACACAATTTGCTTATCGCTGTGTCGTATATCCACCCTCTGACGAAATTCTCCTCACAATCTTTTCCCCATCTTTATATGACACAGCAGAGTTAAACTCATCAAAAAATTCATATGCATCCCCTTTAGGTTTAAATATATAACTGTCCTCGTCAAGCAAGTCGTCCAGTAAATATTCTTTAAAGTAGCGCAAGATAGTTCCGCCCCAATACTCATCAGTAATCTTTGCTCTATTTTCAAGAGGGTATTGCTCAAATATTTCCCACTTAAGAGTAGCTATTTTATCACGTAGCACAAGAGCTTCTTCTTCAGATGATGTCTCTTTACTCGGCACATAACTGTCCCCAAAATTAACAATTACCGTATTATTATATCTCTCTAAACCAACAGGAACTATCGATGTATCAGTCTTTTTTGCTAAATTTGTTAGCGTGTAACTTAAAGGAGTCACTAAAGCATTAGGACTCAAATTCCACGTGCCTTCAGGAAACCAAATAACGTTCACACCATGACTTAAGTCATACTCCAAAATTCTTAAACTAATTGCTCTATCTTGAGAATCCCATCTGTTTACATAGTTGACCCCACACTTTTCTAACACCATCCTTCTATGCCTTTATTTAATATATCATTACTGCCTGTCAACGGTTTGGCATGGTCATTTAAGTATCCATATATTATCTGCAAGTCGTATTTACATACGTGTGATATTGCATAGATGACAGGATTTGTACGTTGCTTGACATTAGGGTTAAGAATTCTAACTTTAATGCCACTAAATCTTGTTGCCATCCGAGTTAATTTAGCAAAAATTTTTATATTACGCTTTTGCTTTTTTAATATGCCATACGGATAAGAAGCTTCAAAAAAACTTGCTCGTTGCTCGGTTTGTAACTTAATTACACGTTTGCTCTTTTCTCGTATCTTCTTGCGCCTTAAAGTTTCTCTTTTTCTAAAGTCTTGAAGAGGTTTATAGCTACTAATTAGGTTTTCTAATAATAACGACATTCAACTACTCCAATCATATATTAATTGCACTCCAAGGCAGTTTCTATTTCATTCTTGGCTTGCAATATTTTTTCAGCAGGATCATCAGATTGCTCTACATAAAAGTGGTCGCAAAATCTCACAACAGCCTTTTTATTGTTATTAGCGTCATATTTAATGCCTATTGGAACAATAGGTGCGCCTGTCCTTTGTGCCACAATTGCCGCGCCTTTGTGAAAAGAAAGCGTTTTTTGCTTTGTCATATTACGTGTTCCTTCAGGAAAGATCAAAACACCTTTGCCCTTTAATACCAGAGACGTCAATTCTTCCAGTGCAAGTATTCCACTATCTTTATTTTCTCGCTTTAAATAAACACAGCCAACCTTATTATAAAAACACGAAAAATGACTGAGGGAAACTTCCTCTTTAAACAGTGGGTACATTGTCCTATTTCCTATAGCTTTATATACCATTAACGTGTCTCTTGAATCTATATGGTTAGCTACAAAAACAATTCCAGATTTTGATGTGTTGTTTTCAGAGGCGGTTTGCAATTTATCTATCGAGCAAACCACAATTTCTTTATGTAAACATCCGAACAATTTGGTTACAAACGAGTACATTCTTTTTTGAAACTTAGTCGTCTTTTCAACATTAACTCGTGTTTTGTACTCCTTATAATGCTCTGCTAATTCACTGTAATAGTCTTTTTTCTTTTCGCAAGACATCGATGCTATTTCCTCTGCATTTTTGTATCGAAATCCCTTAGTATCGAAATAATTACTAAGGTATTTATATATCTCGTGAAATGATGATAGTCTTATGATGCTTTCCGGGATATCTGTATTATACGGAGTAGAAAAGGCAATCACTTTTAATTTATCCAAGCAACTCGCTTCAATTAGATTTTCAGGGGAATCTTCT
>CAYJIQ010000102.1:6320-7031 GCA_964370275.1 uncultured Christensenellaceae bacterium | reverse complement strand
CTCTAAGCTAAGCTGTCTTGCTTTTTGAACTCTGTCGGATTTTGTGTTTACAACCATGCCTTCTGTTACGGGCAGTACGCAAGCTGCCTGAAGTGCAGGGCTTTTTTCTACCTCTACAAGGCAGATACGGCAGGCGCCGATTGCGTTAATATCCTTTAAATAGCACAGAGTGGGGATTTGGATTCCAGCCGCTCTTGCTGCTTCAAGCACGGAGGAATTGTCCTCGGCTTGTACATTTATTCCATCGATAACTAAATTAACCACGGTTCTCCCTTCTTTCTACCGAAATTTCCTCGGTTAGATTTATCGCATAATGCGTTTATTTTTTAACAATAGCCTTAAACTTACACTTGTCGATACAAGCTCCGCACTTAATGCACTTGTCTGTGTCGATTAGGTAAGGTTTCTTAACTTCGCCTGAAATTGCGCCAACAGGGCAAATTCTTGCACACAAGCTACATCCCTTACATCTTTCGGGGATTATTGTGTACATGAGAAGCTCTTTACAGTGGCCTGCCGGACACTGCTTGTTGTTGATGTGGGCTTCGTATTCGTCTCTGAAGTATCTGATGGTTGAAAGAACGGGGTTAGGAGCCGTCTTACCAAGTCCGCAAAGAGCTGCCTCTTTGATGGATTCACCGAGTTCTTCAAGCTTTTCGATGTCGCCCTTTTCACCTTTGCCTTCAACGATTCTTTCGAGAATTTCAAGCA
>CAYJIQ010000102.1:0-6253 GCA_964370275.1 uncultured Christensenellaceae bacterium | reverse complement strand
GTGTGCATTTTCCGCATGATTCGTCTACTGTGAACTCAAGGAAGAACCTTGCAACGTCAACCATACAGTTGTCTTCGTCCATAACGATAAGACCACCAGAACCCATCATAGAGCCGATAGCTGTGAGGTTGTCGTAGTCGATGGGAGTGTCAAGGTGCTGAGTCGGAATACATCCGCCAGAAGGTCCGCCTGTCTGTGCAGCCTTAAACTTTTTGCCGTTCGGGATGCCGCCGCCGATGTCGTAGATAATTTCTCTTAGGGTTGTACCCATTGGGATTTCAACAAGACCTGTGTTGACGATTTTTCCGCCGAGAGCAAAAACTTTTGTTCCCTTGGACTTTTCTGTACCCATCGATGCAAACCACTCGTGTCCCTTTAAGAGGATAACGGGAATGTTAGCAAGTGTTTCAACGTTGTTGATGATGGTGGGTTTACCAAAAAGACCCTTGTTTGCCGGGAATGGCGGTTTGGGACGGGGCTCACCACGTCTGCCTTCGATGGATTCCATAAGAGCTGTTTCTTCGCCACAAACGAATGCGCCTGCGCCGAGTCTTATTTCCATATCGAAGCTAAAGTCTGTACCAAATAGATTTTCGCCTAATAGGCCATATTCTTTTGCTTGGTCGATAGCAATTTGTAGACGGTCAACAGCGATTGGGTATTCTGCACGAACGTATACATAACCCTGTGTTGCGCCGATAGCGTATCCTGCGATAGCCATTGCTTCGATAACGCTGTGTGGATCGCCTTCAAGAACACTTCTGTCCATGAATGCGCCCGGGTCGCCTTCGTCTGCGTTACAGATGACGTATTTTTGATCAGCCTGTGCGTTTTGCGCAAACTGCCATTTCATAGCTGTTGGGAAGCCACCGCCGCCTCTACCTCTGAGTCCTGACTTTTTCATGAAGTCGATAACATCCTGGGGAGACATTGTAGTAAGCACGTTTCCGAGAGCTTGATAGCCGTCAAGTGCGATATAATCTTCAATCTGTTCAGGATCGATAACACCACAGTTTCTGAGAGCAACACGTGTTTGGCGCTTGTAGAAGCCGATGTCGCTAAGTGAAGTTTCTACGTCGTCTGTGTTGATATTCTTTGTCAGAAGTCTTGTAACTATTCTTCCTTTTAATAGGTGCTCTTCGACGATTTCGGGAACGTCATCAGCAGAAACTCTGTGGTAGTATGCACCTTCGGGATATACGATTATAATAGGACCTTGTTCGCAGAGACCAAAACATCCGGTACGTACAACTTGAACTTCCTTTTCAAGTCCGTGTGCTGCCAGCTCTTCTGCAAATTTGTCGATGATTGCAGGTGAACCCGATGATGTACATCCTGTTCCTCCGCAACATAGTACGTGTGAACGGAAAAAATCCATTTTGCAACCTCCTTAATTTCCTGAGTTTTGCTCTGCGTAACCGATTGTATATTCCGTTACTACATTGCCGTTAACTATATGTTCAGATACAATCTGCTTCGCTTTGTCGGGAGTCAGATAGACGTATGTCGTCTTTGTACCGTCAGCATCAATAACGTCTGCCATAGGTTCTAATCTACATGCACCTACGCAACCTGTCTGAGATACTTTAACATCATTCATAGATCTTTTGCCGACTTCTTCGACGAAAGCTGCAAGAACGGGTCTTGCGCCGGCTGCTATTCCGCATGTAGCCATACCGACAACTACTTTGCGCTCAGCTTCACCGGTTCTGATGTCAACTCTATCACGAGCCGGCTTTCTGATTTCCGCTAATGCTTGTCAAGATTTCATTTAATTATCCTCAATCCTTTTTTTATTTACAATCCTTGTATACGGGTAAGTCCTGTTTGCTCCATTATTTCACTTAGATATTCGCTAATCCAGAGCGAAACATCGGGATAATCTACGCTAAGGCCTGATTGTTCCTTGATGTCCGTTGTTTTGAGCGAAACTTCATCTTCATCTCCCTTAACTTCCACCGTGAAGTCGATGTCGGGATTACAAACTATTGCTGTGTGCACGGTGCTCACAAAATCTCCTAGAGGGGGTCTGTCTATGTTTGAAAGCTTGTAGCTCCCTTCCAAAAACGTTCCTTTGCCGGGTGTTGATGAAATAGTAAAGTTTCCACCAGCCTGCTCACAACCTTCCTTCATAAGCGGTATCCCAAGCCCGACTTTTCTCGTCGTTCTCGTCGTTGTGAAGGGGCTTATTACACGCTCTAAGAACTCGCGTTCCATACCCTTACCGTTGTCTTCGATGCTGACAATGATCATGTCGCTTTCAACGCAAACAACTAGGGTGATGCGTATATGAGTAGCTCCTGCGGATATGCTGTTTTGTAAAAGATCCATTATATGAAGAGCAATTTCCTGCATACTATTAATACTCTGCTACAATGCCTGCGATGTCGTCTGGCGTTAGTCTGCCGTATACTCTGTCGTTAATCATGATAACGGGAGCAAGACCGCAACATCCGAGACATCTGGTAGCCTCAAGAGTAAACTTTTTGTCATCGGTTGTTTTTCCGGGTGCAACGCCGATAACTTTTTCAAGTTCATCAAGAACGTTTTGAGAGTTTCGCACGTAACATGCTGTACCCATACATACGCCTACAATGTACTTGCCCTTTGGTTCAAGCGCAAACTGCGAGTAAAAGGTTGCTACTGCATAGATATCGGACATGGGGATTTGCATTGCGTCAGCAAGATATCCCTGCACTTCGATGGTGAGTGCTCCGAAGATGTCCTGTGCCTTTTGCATAACTGGCATCAAAGGACCCGGCTTTTGCTTCATTTCGTCAATAAAAGCGTCAAGCTCAGCTAGTTTGGTTTTGTCTAAACCTAAATTCGACATGGTGGAACTGACCTCCTTAAATTTATGAATTAGATTGATACATTTTGTTACAATCATACATGTAATCTATTATATCACTATTTATTATCAAAATCTACACTTTTTTTAAAAAAATATGCGGAATTTTTGCAATATTTTATTGCTGAGAAGAGTTATTATCATGAGGAGGAAAATAATGCAAAATTAATTTATTATTTGCTCAGATTTTGTGCTGTGACGGCATATAGGTGTTTACATATCTGCGCATTCGTGGCATAATTAGGATGGATAATAAAGAAGGGATGTAGATGATGGTATTTAGGGTAGTTGCGCTCGGTTCAAGAGGTTCTGCGGCGGTTGAAGGAAGCATGTTTAGCGTGTATGGCGGAGCGACATCTTGTGTATACGTCATGATTGATGATGTACATATAGTTCTTGACGGTGGAAGCGGAATAATGAGCTTGCCTTATGTGATGGGAAAAGGCAAGAACATCCACCTTTTGTTATCACATCTTCATATTGACCACATTTCAGGGTTGTTTGTCTGTCCGTCTTTTTTTGAAAAGACCAATACATTAAAACTTTATGCGAAAAGACAGGAAGATGACGGAATAAAAGAGAGATTTTGTGCGGTTATGAGCGAACCGATCTGGCCGGTGGGTCCGGAGGCATTTTTAACGGGGATTGAGTTTATTGACTGCGACAATGAGTTTTACATCGACGATGTTAAAGTTCGCGCTATGAGCGGCTCTCATCCGGGAAATGTTACCTGCTACAGAATCGAAAAAGGTGGAAAAAGTGTAGTGTATATGACGGATTGTGAAATAACAGACGAAAATATTTTTTTGTTTTCGGATTTTGCAAAGGGGACGGATTTACTTCTTTGCGACGGTCAATATACCCACGATGAAATGCCCAACAGAAAAGGCTTCGGACACTCGAGCTGGGAACAGGCGGCAGAGCTTGCGTATATGTGTGCAGCTAAGTCTATGGGGATAATTCACCATGACCCGACAAGAACGGATACCCGACTTTATGAGATGAACAAACTGTTGCAAAAGGTCTACCCGAACGGTTTTTTTGTGAAGAGAAATGAGGAAAAATACTTATGATAAATCCGGCTGTTAAGATGATGCTTGAGGTGAGCCTTGCGCTAAGCTCAGAAAAGGACGATGATGCGCTTCTTGAACGTATATTGTCTGCCGCAATGGACGTAACTTCTTGTGACGCGGGAACTCTTTACATAAAGCGAAATGACGAATTACATTTTAGAATGATGATAACTAAGTCTATGGGCGGGCGTATAGGCGATATAAATCTTCCTGCTGTAAAAATTGAACCGACTAATGTTTGTGCCCGTGCACTGATTGACAAGCGGGTTATAAATATAGAGGATGTAAGGCGAACGGATGAGTTTGATTTTGCGGGGCCAAAAAAGTACGACGCGATGACAGGTTATAAAACCAAATCCATGTTGGTCGTACCTATGGAGCACAACAACGGCAGGCAAATCGGCGTGCTACAGCTGATAAACGCCACGAAAGATGACGAAATTATTCCGTTTAATACCGATTATGAGACCTATGTTTCGGCACTGACTTCACAAGCTGCCATATCCCTTGTCAAAATGCAACAGGCAAACGAGATAAAAGGACTACTTGATTCGCTTGTTGGTGCGCTTTCAACGGCGATATACGAACGTACTCCGTATAATGTTACGCACACAAAAAATATGTATAAGTATGCAAACGGCTTTTTGGAGTGGCTGGACGAGATTGACAGTCCGTATAAAATGGATGATGCAAAAAAACAGCAGTTTCTTATGAGCGTGAACCTGCATGATGTCGGAAAACTAACAGTACCGCTTGAAGTTATGAACAAGGAAAGCAGGCTGAGCGCTGCGATTGAGCGCGTTCATACGAGGTTTGAGATAATAGACTTTGCAGCAAGGGTCGGGCAGGTGGAAGGTAATATGCCCTATGACGAGGTAAAGGAACTTATCGACGATGCATTGCAGACTATTGATCTTGTAAACAATATTGCATATTTGACTGAGGATTTAGAAGAAAAAATAATAGAGATCTCACAAAGGACGTATATAGACTCAAAGGGAGAGTTGAAAAACTGGCTGACGGAACAGGAAACGGAGGCACTGTGCATTAAAAAAGGAACGCTAACCGAGGGAGAACGCAAGATAATGGAAAGTCATGTTTACATGACTAAGAAGATATTGAGCAAGGTAAGCTTTGGTAGCGAGTACGATATGGTTGCGAAATGGGCGGGAAATCATCATGAGTTTATTGACGGCTCGGGGTATCCGAATAAACTAGCGGGTGATGAAGTGTGCCGTGAAACAAGGATACTTACTATAATAGATGTTTTTGACGGGTTGTCTGCGGTAGACAGACCGTATAAAAAGCCAATACCTATCAATACGGTATTTAAAATCATGTACGCTATGGTGTATGAAGGAAAAATAGACAAAGAATTACTCGAACTGTTTGAGCGTAGCCGAGTATGGGAGGATAACAATGCAGAAGATATTGAAAAATAAGTTTGTAATTATTGGGGTTTCGGTAGCGGTTGTAATCGCTGTAATAATTATTGTAATGACAACGGGAACTCAGGTTGCCGTGGCAGGGGTGATGAGGCTGGAAAAAGCGCAAGGGGATGTTGAGCTGACAAATGAACAGCAGGATAATATAACCATAGAGCCGGGGATGAGATTATTTGACGGCAATGAGGTAAAGACGTATCTTGAAAGTTATGCTTTTTTGAGCTTGGACGATACAAAAGCGGTAAAACTGGATGCTCAATCTGAATGTCATCTTATTAATGAAGGAAAGTACCTGGAAGTTGTTTTGGAGCAGGGATCATTATTCTTTAATGTGACACAGCCACTGGAAGACGAGGAAGTATTTAATATTACAACTTCTACGATGGTCACGGGAATAAGAGGAACATCCGGGTATGTAGTAGTGCAAGGTGACGTTGAGACTGTAACGCTACTCACAGGAGAAGTTGAGATTTCTACTCATGACGAGAACGGACAGCCGAGTGTGTCCACGATTACTGCGGGTCAGACTGCGACGGTGAGCAAGAGTGAGGGTGGACAAAATGTTGAGGTCACTACGCTTGAAACGAGCAATATTCCGCCGTTTGTCAAAGACGCTGTTGAAGATGATGAGCAAATTATAGAGCAGAGTTTTAAACAGTCAGGAATTGATCTTAGCAACATTCAAAACGAAGGCGGCAATGTCGACAACTTTGCGCTTGATGGCAACGCCATTGACAATAGCATGAGCAATAACACAAGTCTCAACGGCTACGGCGATGACGATGATGACGACGATGATGATCGCAACGACGATGACGATGATGATCGCAACGGCGATGACGATGATGACGACGATGATGATCGCAACGACGATGACGACGATG
>CAYJIQ010000101.1:0-7039 GCA_964370275.1 uncultured Christensenellaceae bacterium | reverse complement strand
ATCATGAAGAATCCCGATAGCAGGAAAAAGAACTCCACAACAGTAAATCCGAAATCGATGATACCGTCCATGGGAATGTTTATGCTAAACATATGATAAGTAATGACGACTAGCGCCGCAATAAACCTTATTATTTCTATCGTCGGATTTCTGTTTGTTTGTGCCATATATTCCTCCACCTTTTAATATTATTTATAGTACCTCAAAACAGCATAAAAGCACAGGAAAAACAATTATTAATGCTTCCGTTTTCAGATATCGGTGCAACAGACTGCTCGAGCGAACGAGAACGCAGCTTCAAACCCGAGCTTGATTTTTAACGCTTAAATACACGGTAGTCCCCACATTTTTTTCACTCTCTATTGCAACTTCCAGTCCATGAACTTCGGCGATTTTACCTACGAGTGCAAGACCAAGTCCACTTCCGCCCAGTTTTTTATTTCTCGATCGATCCACCATGTAAAAAGGCTCCGATACACGCTCTATTTCACTTTTTGGGATGCCGCGTCCACTGTCTCTCACCGCGAAGCCCCTCTCGCTCACACTCACAGCAATGCTCCCACCCTCCAAACTCGCTTTTCTCGAGTTGTCAACAAGGTTCACTAGGGCAGACTGCATAAGGTCAACATCCATATTAAAATAATCTACGTTGCACGCTGTTTCAAGTGTAATTTTCTTAACAGCAAGCATATCGGCTGTGCTGTTTTTGACATTTTCAAGTAACTCTGCAACACCGGCTTTTTTAAGCGGAATTTCCCTTTGCAATAATACAAGGCTCATAAGTTTTCCCGAAAGCCGCTCTAGGTGTTTTCCCTGCGCGTGTATCCGCTCAAGCGAACTTTCAATGGTTTCTTTTGAAACCTTCCTGCCAAGAAGCGTCTCGGTGCTAAGCAATATCGAAGTTACCGGCGTCTTTAATTCGTGGGAAAGATCATTGATAAACGCCTGTTGCCTAATCGATTTTTCTTGCAACTCCGAGACATTTTCTTCTATAGCATCAGCCATAACATTAAAATCCCGTGCAAGTTCTCCAAATTCGTCCTTTGTCTTTATCTCAATTCTATTTTCGTAGTTCCCCTCGGCAAGAATCTCAGCCCCTTGCTTTAATTTTTTTATAGGCTTTAACGATTTATGAAGCACAAACCACATAATCACAAGAGACATCAGCGTAACGCCAAGTGCAACGTAAACACACTGTACTGCAAGATTTGTTATTCCATTTATCTCTTCACTAACGTCTCGCACCAAGATTATATCATACTTCCAGTCCATGAATGTAGCTATTGCCGGCACAATGTAATAGTCTGTCTCGTTAACATTTATCAAGCTAGCCGAATATATGTTGTCATCATCGCCGTTATTAATCCGTGCGACGTCAATCCCCGTGTTGTTTGTTAAATAATCTCCCCTGTACAGCACAAACTCACTGAACCCCGGAGTGCTTTTAAACACACTTAATATGTAGTTATCTTTTACACTTTCTTCCAGGCCGGGAGACCCGATATCTAAAGAGAGCCGTTGCACGAATTCAGCGGTATCTTCCTGCGCAACTTGCTCAATGTTCGACATTGTGTTTTCCCTCTCATAGCTCAGTATGAGAAAAGAGCTGATTGCCACTGCAACTACTATTATTGCAGTCATGGCTATTGTGAGTTTAACTCTCATTATACATCCTCAAGCCTGTAGCCGAGTTTCGTGACAGTAACAATATGTTCTTGCAGACCGAGCTTTTTGCGCAAATTTGAAATGTGTATGTCCACCGTGCGTGTACCTCCCACAAAATCTATGCCCCAAATTTCGCTTAACAGCCTGTCTCTTGAAAATGTGCAGTTTTTAAATTTTACCAGTTTTACGAGCAGTTCAAATTCAAGCGGTTGCATAGCGACGGGTATGCCGGCCTTAGTAACCTCTCTTTTAATCGTATCTATAGTTATATCCGTATAGCGCAAAATAGAGTTTAGTTTGCCATTTCGGTCAAGAATTTTTTCCATACGCACAAGTAGTTCAAGCATCTCAAACGGTTTTACTATGTAATCCTCTGCGCCGCCCTTAAGCCCCTTAACTCTTGAATTTACGTCAATCTTCGCCGTTAGAAATATTACGGCGATGTTATAGTTGTTCATATGCTGCATAAGCTCAAATCCGTCAAGCCCCGGAAGCATCACGTCAAGCAGTGCCATGTCAAACGAATTATCTTGTTTTAAATATTCACAAACCTCAGCACCATCGTGAAATACAACCGACTCATATCCCGACAAATCTAGATTTAATTTTATACTTTGCGCAATATCCTTGTCATCCTCTACAACCAAAATTCTGTTTTTAGCCATAAATACCGCCTTTACTTAACACTCTGTTGTCATTTTACCATTTTTAACTTCTCGGTTAAAGCTCATTATTGTAAATGTTTTGTTATCATTTCGGATTATTTTGAAAGTTACTCTATAACCGTTAGTTGCTTTTTGTTGTAGTTTAAATAGTATATTGCACAAATTATTATCTGCACCACCGTTGCAACCGGTATGGCAAGTCCGATGTTAAACAGAGAAACCGGCTCTATCATGCTGAACAACAACGTAAGCGGGATTCTAAGGACGATTGCACCAAACAGCCCTTGTGCCATAACAAAAAAAGTCTTATCGCAACCGCTTAGATATCCCGATAGACAAAACACAAAGGGCACAAGCACCGTGTCTATTGCGTACGCTCTTAAATAAATTGCACCTGCTGCAATTACATCTGCATCGTCGTTAAAAAAGCCTGCCAATATTTCACCGTGAAAATACGCTAGGTATGCCATAAGTGCCGCAACACTAAATGATGCAATCATGCTTATTTTGAGACTCTTTTTCGAACGATCAAACTTTTGGGCTGCATTATTTTGTGCTACAAACACCGCAAGCGAATTCATAAATGAGATGGGAACGAGCATGATAAGTCCCGTGAGTTTTTCCACCAACCCAACCGCGGCCGAAAACACAAGCCCAAACTGATTCACAATAACGGTAATCACCAAAAACGAAACGCTTACAAGCCCGCTTTGCAGCGCAACGGGGGTACCGAGCTTTAAAACAGCTTTTATATAGGCAAAGTTACCTTGTGATTTTTTATGGGAATCTTTAAACGCCAACATCGTTTTAACTTTTACCATGATCAGACAGATAATCACACTTATAGTCTGGGAAAGCACAGTTGCAATTGCAGCACCGAATGCACCCATCTTAAATCCTGCCACAAACACTAAATCGAGAGCTATATTAACCACGCAGGCAATGCCTACTGCGATAAGCGGTGTCTTTGAGTCCCCTAACCCTCTGAAAACACTGCCAATCACATTGTACGCAAATATCATGGGTATTCCAATCGTACAAACAAACAGGTATCCCCGTGTTTGTGATACTGCATCAGTAGGCGTGTTGAGCATGAGGACAATACTGTCAATAAAAATCAGTATCGTTACCATCGAAACAAATGCAAATATTATAAAAATTACTGTTGTACTGCGAATTATTGATGAGATTTGACCCGTCCGCTTTAGCCCAACCTCTTTGCCTATCAAAATGGTTGTACCCATTGCGAGCCCTGTGCAGATGGAAGTTAGCAATGTCATAAGTTGACTTCCCGTAGAAACACCCGAGACGTCTGCCACCATTCCGTAGTTTCCTACAATCAATAAATCTACCATTCCATATGTAGTTTGAAGCAGAAGTGCAAATAGTATAGGTATTGTAAATCTTATTAACGAGGAGCCCACTCTGCCCTCTGTCAGACCTGTCTGTTTCATCAAATACTCTTCCTTGCTCAGCAACTATATTGGAATTCATTTCCCACACTGCTTAGCACACCTCAACCATTATACAGCATTATAATTCAAATACAATAGATAAGCTGAAATTATATCTAACTAATACTTTGTTCTTACACAGAATCCACAAAATTGAGCAGTTTTACACAACAAATTGATTTTCTTTGTTGTATAGCGTTTTGTAACCCAGTTTTAGCGATAAGAATACCGCGAGACACACGACCGTGGCTATACAGATGTTGATTGCGATTTGATATAAGATTGCCGTTGTTGGCGATTCTCCTGACAAAATCTGGCCGGTCATCATCCCGGGAAGCGAGACTATCCCCATACCCAGCATGGAATTCATCGTGGGCAGCAATGCCGTTTCAAGCGCACTATTTACCATGGGTTGTAGAATATTTTTCGGTTCTGCCCCCTGATTGACAAGCACCTCAATCTGAAGTTTTGAATCCCGTATCTTTGTCATGAATGTTTTCACCCCAAGAGTAACGCCCGTCATAGTATTTCCGATTATCATTCCGCTTATGGGAATTGTATATTGCGGATTAAAGATATTTACATTTACTACAATGCCGATAAAAAACACTATTACAACAACCGCAGACATGGTTACAGATGCCGAAATAGTTAGCTTAAACCGCTTGTTCAGCCCCTTGTTCACTCTAAGTATTCTGTGCACCGCAAATATGCACATAACAAGAAGATAAAGACATACAAACAGTGGCGAGGGGTTTTCAAGTATATACATCAATACAAAGCCTGCCAGCGTTAATTGAACTGTCATTCTTATACTTGCTAAGAGCAAAAGTTTCGTTTGGGAAATTTTGCATATTTTCATTATTACACCAACAACTATTAGCAATATGTACATTACTGCAAAGTTTATAATGCTTATTTCTACTGTGTTATTCATATTTTGCAACCTCGTTTAAATCTATTATATGTTCAGCAAACTTAGTCACAAGCGAATTGTCGTGACTTATCACAACTAAAGTTTGATCATTTTTCTTTGTAAACTGCGTGATATTGCCTAAGACTTTATCCGATAGGTTGCTGTCAAGTGCGGAGGTTGGTTCGTCAAGCAAAAACGCCTGTCCTCCCATACAAAGGCATATCGCGAGATACACCCTTTGCCTTTCACCTCCCGACAATTCCTCACAAAAGCTGTCAAGGGCAAACTCCGCCTCGGTCAACCGCAAATAATACAGCATTTCTTCTTCTTGCATCACATTTTTTTTGCAATATTCTCGAAACAGATTAAAGTTTTCCCTAATTGTTCCCGGAAATAAAAATGTCGTCTGGGAAATCAACCTCACTTCGTTGCGCAACGAAATACTGTCGTATTCAGTTATAGGTTTTTCTTTATAAAAAATTTCTCCTGCGGAACAGTTTTGTGTCCTGTTTAATAATTTTAGCAAAGTACTTTTTCCGCTCCCACTCGCACCCGTGATAAAATTTATTTTTGATTTCTCCACAACAATATCGTTGTAGAAAATCAAATTCTTAAAAACTAAATTTTTAGTAGTAAACATAGACAATCCCCTTGTATTTCTTTTAGAGTGCATTTATAATATTAGTAACGAACATAGATATCATTGTTCGATATCGTATTTCGATATCGATATTTTAACACAGGAGGAGATATAATGCAAGACCCAATTTTGAGAAAACTTTTTTTGGGGTTCATACAAATCCACATACTTCATCATGCAAAAAAAGAGCCGGTTTTCGGCACTTTTATGATTGAAGAACTTAAAAATCATGGATATGATATAAGCCCAGGAACGCTGTATCCAATTTTTCATAACTTGGAAAAGGCAGAACTTTTGATTATGCAGAGCAAGGTGGTTGCGGGAAAGGTACGAAAATATTACTCTATCACGCAGAAGGGCGAACAGGTTTTATGCGAAGCCAAAACCAAAGCGCGAGAGCTTGTAGGCGAGTTGTAATTGGCGATTGCAAAAAACACCGCTTTACCCTTCGACATATTTTACGTAAAAAAGTGTATAAAAAGTTATTGTGCAATTACCATGAACAGCCCAAGGCAGGCGAGCACTGTCCCGGTTGCCCTGTTTAACACCCGAGGTTTTGCCTTGTTTGCAAACCTAGCGCCAAGAAGTGCAAACACCAATGTAGACAGTACACACACGCTTAATGCAAGAGGATCCGGAAAAACACCTTGCAATGTAAAGTGCGAAGTTGCTCCAAAAAGCGCGGTAAATGTCATAATAAACACACTTGTTCCCACCGCCGTTTTAAGTTCATACCCGAGTACGGTTGTGAGCAAAACGAGCATCATTATTCCGCCTCCCGCACCGATAAAGCCACAGATAAAGCCTATTATCGCCCCGCAGACTATCGGCATTATAACCTTTAGATTGCCTTTAAATTCACGCGGTGTTTTGGGTTTTTGCTCTTTAAACGACCTTACGAGGAAGTTTATTCCCATGATTAGAGCAGCATAGACACTCAAATTCCCCATAGTTGTTGTGGGCACTTGATGCGCTATAAGTGCACCTATTACCGTAAAGACCAACACGCTTATAAACAGCCACTTGCTCCTTTTTATGTCAATATTTTTATTTTTACCGTAAGTATAAGCCGAAACCGCACTTGCGAGTACGTCCGATGCAAGCGCAATTCCTATAGCTTCAAAGGGGTTTATCCCTAGAAATGTTACTAGCATAGGGGTGATCACCACCGCCGCGCTCATTCCCGCAAATCCCGTTCCAAGTCCCGCTCCCATTCCCGCTAAAATACATATCAAAATCGTTTCCATCTATTTTACATCCTTTAAGTTTTCGTTTATCTTAGCCAATATTTGTGTCAGCATCAAAATTTCATCATCTGTTACACCGTCTAATGATTTCTTATGAAATTCATCAAGGCATGATAAAATCTCCTCTACAATAGGTTTGCTCTTTGGCAGCAATGTCAAGTTTTGAACCTTCCTATTTGTGGCTGATACATTTTTTGCAATATATCCTCTGTCAACAAGACTTGAGATGGAAGTGGAAACGTGAGATTTTGTATAATCATTGGAATGAATTATTTCGGTGAGTGTATTTGAATTTGGGTGCTCGTGCAAAAACAACAGGATGTCTATTTCCATTTGTCTTAATCCCTCCCGTCGTGCGAGCTGCGCAAAATATTCTTTTCGCTTTACACTTATTGAATACAGATTTTGTTTTATGTCAACCATAAGCACCTCTTGGTTCTTTTTAGAACAAT
>CAYJIQ010000100.1:0-7075 GCA_964370275.1 uncultured Christensenellaceae bacterium | reverse complement strand
AGCAAGTCGGAGATACGATTTCGGTAACTGCTTGGCGTGACGGAGAAACGCTGGACATCGAAATAACAATTGGTGATCTAAACGAAATGGACTAAAATATTAACAGCAAAAACGACGCTAAACCGATTTGAGGTTGCGTCGTTTTTTTATTGTCTCATATAGTTCTGGGCGATGAAATAATGATTTTTAAAATTAATAAGTATTGACAAATAAGTGTACTAGTCATATAATACAGATATAGTGTATTACACATATAATACAGATTTGAGGAGGTGAGCGCATGTCAGTAGATTTTACAATGAAAATCTCGACGGATAAACCCGTTTATTTGCAGATAGTTCTTGAATTAAAGCGAAAAATATTAAGCGGGCAGGTTCAAAACGGCGATGTGCTTCCTTCAAGGCGGGAACTTGCGATAAAGCTTGGAATAAACCCCAATACAGCGCAAAAGGCATACAAGCAGATGCAGGAAGAGGGGATTATCGTGACACCGAACAACGCTCCGTCGTACATTAACGTTAGCGACGAGCTGAGAAGTTTGATAATGAACGAACTCACCGAGGATTTTGTTAAGGAATTCGTGGCTCAAGCGAAGAAAAACAGGCTGTCCAAGGAGGGCTTGCTGGAGCTGGTGGACAAAGTTTGGAGGGAAACAAAATGATGAAATTAGAAAAAAGCAACATTGGAAAACACATGGTTTGGTTCTCAAAATGCATGTTAAAAAAGCAGTTTATTCTCTGCGCAATTCTCTTTGTTTTAACCGAGTTAATTATGTTGGTTTCGCCTACTCAGCACGGAAGCATGTCCGCCTATGAGGATTTGATGTTGTCTTCAAATGTTCATGCGATTTTTGTCGGGGCAATTATAGTTTGCGTCGGGTTTATGGTTTTTGACTTGGCGAGAAATGTCGTTATGCAAAATGGAAAGAGCGTGCTTTTGATGTTGCCGGGGAAAAGAAGGGAAGTTTATATTGCGCTGATGCTGTTTTGCACTCTGAGTGTATTAATGGTGTTTGCGACTCAACTTCTGGCTCTGATTATAGCATATGTGCCGACAATGGCGGTTGCGCAGAGTAGTGCGGAGCTGTATGCCAGCCAGTTAGAAATGGAACTTTTGGTGGATGCGGGCAGGACAAATGGGCTTTACCTTGCGATGATAACGAGCGATTTGTTTAGGTTGTTGCTTCCGCAGTCGCTTGTCGAATTTGGAGTAACCTTGTCCTTTCTGCTATATCTCGGGGTTTTGCCCGCATTTATCTGCCTGTGCGCTTCAAAGGTAGAAATTGGGGTGTTTGCGGTAGGACTCATCGTCGGATTTAACTTTTTGTTAAGGCAACTTACCGTGTCTTTATCCTTTGATACAAGCAGTTTTGCGAGTGATTATATCTACCCGATGCTTTTACTGTTGTTCTTATCGGGATGGATGGTGTTTTCGGGGATAAGAAAGCTCAACGAGAGCGCAAATTTGAGGTGATGTCATGAAAAAAATACTGGTTTTGAGTGCTTGCGTAATCTGCGTGTTTGTCATCTGTACGGTACTGCTTTTTGCGGGAAGAGGAGCAAACAGAATTAAACTTGTACACATCTCGGGAGAGGAATGTCTTCTTAACGGAATAGAGATCGCAGTCGATGTCGGCACAAGTAGACAGCAAAACAGGTTGACGGTCCAGGACGGGAAACAGTCTCAAAGTGCATTAGCCGTCGATTTTCCGTATAGCGAAGAGGTTACAAACACCATTTTGGTGGGGATGAACTATTACCTCGACACGAATTTGCCGTTTTATTCTTACTACCACGAAGACGAGACTGAGGAAGGTACAAAGCTTGGGAGCTTTGATGTGAAGAGCGAAACTCTCGCCATGTATATGGATGTTGCCGTTATATCCGAGACGGGGGACATGAAAACAACATCGATTCCGACGGATATTATTGAAAACGACCCGACCTCTGGGTTTAGTCTTTATTATGAGCCGGTTTCTGCAAACGGCAATGTGTACCGGTTGGAGGCGTCTTCCGGATTGGCGCCCGGGGCAAACAAAGGAGACTACACCGAGTATGCGGAAATATCGATTAATTCGGGTCTTTTCGCAGAGGATAGCGATAATTACTACGTTGCTCCGACACTCGGAGGGGATGCGACGGGAACTTTTGAAATTTTCGTATTGCCAAAGAATTTTGAACATGGGTATTACTATATGGGATATCGCATTGCAGACGGAAATCTTGAATCTTTTGAGGATAGCTTTTTGCAAGAAACACCGAGCACGGCTGTGAGCTTGGATGCGCAGGATTTAAGCACACACGGTTTGTTTATTCATGAAGGAAAATTGATGCTGCTCTACTCTAAAAACGGTGAGCTGAGGATGGGCGCTTGGACGGTGCAAGGGGAGGAAGTTTCGGATGTTGCTATTGACGCTATTGAGTCGCATTTTATTTTGACAAGCATGGCGATAAGCGGAGACACGGCGGTTTTCGGTGGAATGGATTCGCAGGTCACTACCCAACTTAGCTACGCATCTTTATATTTGCAAGGGCTTGATATGGAGGGGCAATATTATGAACACCAAACCGGTTGGGACGAAACTCCAATTCTCTATGCCGTGGATCTTGCAGGGGAAGCTCCCCAAAAAATCGGCGAGACGAGTCTTGAAAACGGAAGCTTAATTGGGCAGGTTTACTATACAGACGGAAGGTGGATAAGTCTTAGTACCTCAAAAAGCTATATTTATGGAAAAAACAACTCTGCACCGCAGTATCACGACTACCTCACAATTCAATCGGAAGAGGACGTATATGTTGGAGAAATAGTTTCGGATGCACACGAATATTTAAAGGTAGATGAGATGCAGGGAAATAGGATTTATATAGAACCGTGGACGGTAAGCCTTGCTCGGGTGGATGCAAGTGAGGAGGTGGCGTCATGAAAAAAATATTAATAATAGCTTCGGCCGTAATGGCTGTGTTCTTGTTCGGAGTCGTGTGGGTTATCTGTATGGCAAACTCGGGAACTTTTGAGCTTGACCATGTCAGCGGAGACAGCGGAGTGCTTGATGGAACAGACATTGAGCTTGATTTGAGCAGCGAAAAATATGCACAAAAGATCGATATCGTCGACGGAGTGTTAACTCACGAGAGCAAAGGGACGGGATATCCGCAAAGTGCATATGAGCAGGAACGAGTGTTTGAAAACGGATATACGGGAATTAACACAGACATGCAAACGCTTCCCTATGAATTTTTGGGAGAGTCTGCATATGCTTACAACTATGGCTTTGGCTACGATAATGGGACGGTATATGATGAAGTTCAAACGACAAAGTATTTGACCTTTAAAGTTGACGAGGGAAGGGTTGTGCTTAACATCGATGTCTACGACGACTTGGGTAATGCATATTTTTCTGATTCATTATATACAGATCTTGTCGTTACTTTTGACGAACCGAGGGTTATAACTTTTCAGAGCAACCAAACCGAGGAGTTTAAGCAAAATGGACAAGGAAGCGAATACCCCGAGGTCTATTATGAAGACATAGCGCCGTATTATAATGATCCGAACTTTGCCTATCATCAGTACGAAGAGGGAAATGGTCATTTTTATGAGTACTCCGGGGGGGAAGACAGTTCGGGTTTGGTTGAAATAGACGAAAATGGCGTGTGCTATTTTGCCCCGAAACTTTCGGGAGATGCCGAGGGAACGTTTGAAGTGTTTTACGGAAATGACGAACGCCGAGGTTACACAGAAAATGTGATTAATATTGAAGGATATTCAATAGATCTTTGGACGTCTTCCGGGAATGATTATAATACGATGGCGCAGATGGACGCAAAGGGACTGCACACACACGAGCTGTTTCTCGTGGAGGACAGGATTGTTCTCATATATTCCCGTGACGAAATCTATATGGCAGGAATTTGGGACACTGAGGGAAATGAGATTGGGCATGTAAATCTCGGAAAACAGGAGTCTGAGTGGTTAGCGGGAAGCGAGTATGCGCTAACTCACGATGCGGGAAATGCGGTGCTCAATATATGGGTGGTAATGAGAGAGCCGTTTGACTTTCCGGGTGATGAGCAATACAGTGCTATGACGGATGACGAGCATTTTGAGGTTTATATTAAGTATGAGGAATATCAGAAGGGCAAAAAGGTCGAGTGGGACTACGAGACGGGGGAGATAACCGTGATAGGCGAGTATGAAACGAAAAATTTCTACTGTGCTATCGACGTTTCAAACGGTGAACTGCTTGCACAATTTTCGGGAGACGCTATTGAGCAAGGCGAGTTTGCGCAGGGGCTTGGTTACTACGCAAACGGTTATGTATACCAAATATCACTATCATACGATATGTACAACAGCGAAAGCTTGCTTAATGTTTTTGACACTCTGGGAAACGCGGTGTATGCGGGAATTATCCGCACCGATGCAAGTGAGGATTATAAGGGATCATATTTTAGGGATTCTGAGTACGAGGGAGTGTTTTCGGGTTATTATCCAAAAAGAGCGCTTAGCATCGTCTCGGTGAAAGGGGAATAATATGTTAGAGCTAAAAAATGTGTATTACAGCTACGGAGAAGGGTACGTTTTAAACGGGGTAAGTGCACAAATTAAGAGAGGACATATTGTTGGGTTGTTGGGGCTTAACGGTACGGGCAAAACTACGCTTATCAACTGTATTGTGGGAATACTAAAGCAAACGGAAGGAGAAATTACGCTTGATGGAGTGAGCGGAGAGAAGATAAGGGACAATATCGCATATGTTGCAAGCAACGGTTGTAGTGTGTTTAACTTTACTCCTCGGGAGTTTGGCGAATATTTGGCAGATTTTTACCCAAGGTTCAAGAAGAAACGCTACGAGAATTTAATCGACTACTTCGACCTTCCCGACGCACCGATAAGCACGTTTTCCAAGGGGCAAAAGGGAAAAGCAGAGCTTGCGGCGGGATGTTCAAAAGGTGCAGACTATATCATTATGGACGAGCCGTTTATAGATAAGGATATTTTTACGAGGAAGGATTTTATCAAAGTTTTGGCGGGAAGCCTTAAGGAAAATGAGACTATTATTCTTTGCACTCACTTTGTGGAGGAGACGCAAAATCTCATGGACAGGGTGCTAATCTTGAATGAAGGGAAGATTGCTGCGGACATAGAAATGGAAAGTCTTGAGGAAAACGGGGGAAGCATAGTCGAGGAAATGGAGAAGGTATTAAACCCTAAAGAAAGAAAGAAGACGCTTATTCTCGACGATTGAAGCGTTGTACGGAGCGGTTATTAACATTTTACAACTTTTGCACAAAAATATGTTGACAACGTAGGATAAAGTATGTAAAATATATGGGAGCATAGGTTTTTGCCTGTGTTCCCAAGAAAAATACTTTGACGAGGAATATTAACTCGCTCAAACGGAGTAAAGAGAGCTGTCGGTTGGTGCAAGACAGTCCGTAGAAGCGTGCGAACTCACCTCTGAGTAGCGGACTGAACAATAGTAGGTCTTGTCGGGTAGCTCCGTTAACGGCAATTGAGTTGGGCTTGTTGCAAAGTTTTGCAAGTGTAGCCAAAAAGAGTGGTACCACGGAACTTTCGTCTCTTATGGAGATGGGAGTTTTTTTATATTAAAGCTTTGAGGAGAGTAAAAATGGCAGAACTGATGAAAATGACTATTGGAAATGTAATAGATTTGCAGGCGCAAACACATCCCGAAAGAGAAGCACTGGTAGTGCCCGAGAAGAACATTCGCTACACTTGGAGTGAGCTTAAAGAGACGACAGAGGTGCTCGCAAGAGGATTTATGGCTCTTGGAATTAAAAAGGGAGAGCATGTCGCTATTTGGGCGACAAACTATGCAGAGTGGGCACTTTCGCAGTTTGCCACGGCTAAAATCGGTGCTGTTCTTGTTACGGTAAACACGAACTACAAAAAGTTTGAGATCGAATACCTAATGAGCCAAAGTGACTCCACAACGCTCATCACAATGCAGGGTTCAAAGGACTCGGATTATATTGAGCACATCAATGCTGTATGCCCTGAGCTAAAAGACAGCAAACCGGGTGAGCTTAACAGTGAAGCGCTGCCCTTCCTAAAAAATGTTATCTACCTCGACGAAAATACTCCCGACGGAATGTTTAACTTTAAAGAGCTATATAAACTTGCCGAAAAGGTTAGCATTGAGGAGCTTAGACAAAGAGAGGCAACACTTGACGTTCACGATGTCATTAACATGCAGTACACTTCGGGAACGACGGGCTTCCCAAAAGGCGTTATGCTCACTCACTACAACATCGTAAACAACGGAAGAGATATCGGAGACTGCATGAAGCTTACTCACGAGGATAGACTTCTTATTCACGTTCCGCTGTTCCACTGCTTTGGATGTGTCCTTGGTGTAATGGCTTCGATAACACATGCGACAACGATGGTGATAAACGATCACTTTAACCCCGTTCAGGCACTTGAGATAATTCAAAACGAAAAGTGCACGGCGGTTCATGGTGTTCCCACAATGTTTATTGCAATTCTTGATTGCGACGACTTTGACAAGTACGATACTTCTTCGCTCAGAACGGGAATCATGGCGGGTTCGCCTTGTCCGATCGAGGTCATGAAGCGCACCGTTGCAGACATGAACATGAGCGAAATTACCATTACATACGGACAGACTGAGGCAAGTCCTGCGATAACGATGAGCACTACGGACGACTCGCTTGAAAGGCGCGTTGCGACCGTCGGTAAGATGATGCCCAACATGGAGGCGAAAATCGTCGACCCCGAAACGGGAGAAGATGCACCGATTGATGTGCCCGGTGAAATCGTAACGAGGGGATATCACGTTATGAAGGGTTACTACAAGATGCCCGAGGCGACAAGCCAGGCTATCGACAAAGACGGATGGCTGCACACGGGAGATATCGGTACGATTGATAAAGACGGATACTACAAGATTACGGGAAGAATCAAAGACATGATTATTCGCGGCGGAGAAAACATATATCCCCGAGAGATTGAGGAGTTTTTATACACACATCCAAGTGTTGCGGATGTTCAGGTTGTGGGCGTTCCCGACAAAAGATATGGTGAGGAA
>CAYJIQ010000099.1:3463-7171 GCA_964370275.1 uncultured Christensenellaceae bacterium | reverse complement strand
CAATGCTATTTCGTAGGGAACAAGCTGATGTACGTGTTTGAGTATATTCCCTCAAAACATCCGCATTATCCTGAACCAAAGTTAATTCAATTGCCCTCTCACGAACGTTCGCTATCCGAAAAATATGCAACTTTTTCCGGCTTAACTCACGGTTTTCAGAGAATTGATTTTCTGAGATTGCCCGATAATTCTCTACTGCTTCTTGAAATTGAAGACAATTCACCGTTCATGAATTTGATAAGATTGCCAGTTGAATTAAGGCAACGTGTGCTGACTGAGTTTGGGGCTAATATTTACGATTTGCTTGATGCGTGATAAGAACACTTTGTGTGAGCGTTTTTTTGTTTTACTTTGCACGCTAGTATTCAAGTTTTCGCGAGATTTGTTTATCTGCGTATTTCCACAATATTGGTTTAATACACGCAATCGTACTCTCGCAACATCGTATATTACATCTAATAACGTTTATTCCTCCGAGAAAAAATGCTGAAAATAGCTACGATAGCAATATTATGTTGTTATAAAAAGCCACATTAGGAGGGAATTATTAGCATTTTTTATCAAAATATACAAAATCTTGTTGCATTTTTTACTTTCGAGTGGTATAATTTGTTGTCCGTCTGTAAAACGAAAGGATAAAAATCATGAAATTAATAGTAAATGAGATACAAAAAAAATTTGAAAAAAAACAAGTATTAAAAGGTGCAAGCTTTACTTTTGAAAAAGGCAAAATTTATGGACTTATCGGCCGAAATGGGGCAGGTAAATCCACTTTTTTTAACTGTATAAACTCCGATTTACCACTTGACGGCGGTAAAGTAGAAATTGAGAGAGACGGTAAAATATCAAATCTTACCCCCGATGATTTGGGCTACATACAATCAGAGCCCAATGTCCCCGACTTTTTAACCGCACACGAGTTTTTAAAATTCTTTATTGATATAAACAAGGATAAAATCAAAGATTTACGACCTATAGATGAATACCTTGAAACTATGCATATTGCCGAAGAAGACAGGGACAGGCTGTTAAAAGACTATTCTCTGGGTATGAAAAACAAGATGATGATGCTTGTTAACTTTATTCTAAATCCCGATGTACTGCTTCTTGACGAACCGCTAACCTCTTTTGACATCGTGGTTCAGGATGAAATGAAAGACTTATTCAAAAGCATGAAATCCGAGCACATCATCATATTTTCAACGCATATATTAGAACTTGCCCTAGACCTTTGTGATGAGGTTGTAATTTTAAGCGACGGCACGTTAAGAGAAGTGGAAAAATCTCAACTTGACAATGCAGATTACAAAGATAAAATCATACAATCTTTAAGGGGTGAAGAAGATGAAAACACTAATTAAATCTCTTAGACTGGAAAACGCTTATACTACAAATAAAACAATCTATTTTCTAAAGTCTTTTCCGCTAATTAAGAATATTTTGCCGGTGAGTCTTTATAAGAGTACTGCATTAAAAGTGATTGGCTTTATCGTTAGTATATTCCGTGCTCTGAGAATTACATTTTTGGGTAAAATTCTATCATTTCTGTCGCTTTATGTTGTTGTATTTGCACTTTTGCAAGTGAACCCCGATACTACCGCAAGCAACTTTGTCTATGCATTTTCTCTTTTGACCATAGCGGGCGGAGTATTAAACAACGATGTTTTTAAGCCCGACAAAAGCAAGTCTTATGCACTTTTTTGCATGAAAATGTCGCCAAAGAGTTACACTCTTTCTACATATTATTATTTTTTGGCTAAAACTTTCATAGGAAATCTCGCTGTTACTATATTGGCTATGTTTCTTTTTCATCTAGACAATATTCTGCTCGTGCTCTTACTTGCCCTATATGTCGCATTTGTCAAAGGTATTTTTACAGCTATTAAAATAATGCGCTTTAAAGTAAAGCAAAAAACAGGCAGTGAAAAAATATTTACTACTATTTCGACAATTCTTATACCGGCGCTGATTTTCACAACGTATCTGCCTATCTATTTAGGCATCTTCCCCGATGTGATTTTCTATCCATTGTTCGGGATTTCCGCTGTTGGGTTTATTATTGCAACCGTATATTTACACCGCTTTACACAGTATTATCCGCTATATAAATATATCTTTAGCAAAGAGAGTTTTATGGAACGGTTTGATAAGACAGACGCTAAAGACAAGGCTGCTTTTAAAGCCACAATAGCAGACGATGCATCTCAAACCAGCGATAAGCAAGGGTTTGCCTACTTCCACGATTTATTTGTAAAAAGACATAAAAAACTGCTTCTAAAACCCGCATTAATCACAGCCGGCATAATTGGCGCAATTGTTACGGGCTTGTGCATTGTAAGCGTAGTGTCAAATGAGTACAATACCATCATACATGGCTTCATTACGAATCACTTTGCGGGAATTGCGTTTGTTATGTACTTTGTAAACAGAAGTATGACCATTACAAAGGCGATGTTTCACAACTGCGACAATGCAATGCTTTCATATAACTTTTACAGAAGACCGGATGTATTGCTTCCGCTGTTTAGGTTAAGACTCAAAACTTTAATATCAATAAACCTGTTGCCAAGCATGATAATGGCTATTGGAATTCCGCTTATCGTCTATATGACCGGCGGCACGGATACCATAAACTACTTAATTATGACAGTATCAATTCTTGCACTTTCTGTATTTTTCTCGGTGCATTTTCTTTTAATGTATTATATGCTACAACCTTACAACACGAATGCTGAGGGTAAATACGGGCCTTATTATATAGTGTCTTGGGTGACGTACTTTGCGTGTTATATCCTATACAGCTCTAATGTTTCACTTGTGCCCTTCTCGGTTGCAAGCTTAGTGTTCTGTGTGTTATATATAGTTTTAGGCTTAAATTTGGTACAGAAAAAAGCGCCGAATACCTTTAAGTTAAGGCAATAAGCGGTTTTAAATAAAAAAAAGGAGTGAAAAAATGGATCTTGAAATGATTATAGTTTTATTTGGTGCCGGTGTCGCCGGACTTTCAACCAGTATAGCGGGCATGATCAGTAAAGACGAAGCTAAGAAGAAAAAAATAGGCATTGTAATTTTGGTAATAGGTTTTTTGATTTCTTGTGCGGGCTTAGTTTTCCAATTTGCCGTATAGGTATTCCATCAAGCAAAATACGATATTAAAAACTGTCATGCTGTCTCGGCTGGTTGCCGGTCGGCACGGCAGTTTTTATTTTCTAAACTACAATAGGCTCGGCATAATTGAATATAAACAGGCAAAGCGGACATTTTTGATGCGGAGAATATGATTGTTTGAAATGTTTTGCTATGTTATAATTATTTTAAAATGAACTAAGCGAAAGTGTTGAAAGGATTGGCATGAAAGCGATAATAATAATTACTTTGATTTTTGTTCTGCTATTTTCTGCGGGATGTGCAAACGTACCTTCGGTAGAGTCAACCGTGGAGCAACCAGAAGCAAACAGCCAAATTGAAGATTTTTCTGACAATGCGGAGGTGTTGCAAATTGATGTGCCGGAATTTTCACCCGAAGAGTATAACATTTCAAGCAGTACAAACAGCGTATATGAATGGGAGGAAAGTTTTTTCCTAACTCTGGATTTCACAGGATATTCGCTAAAACAAGGTATTGTGTCAACCGATATTACATTGAGTTCCGGCTTTGAGGGAATGGAGGTTGGCGAGGTACTAAGACAGACGCAGACTACACTTGAA
>CAYJIQ010000099.1:0-3453 GCA_964370275.1 uncultured Christensenellaceae bacterium | reverse complement strand
ACGGTGAATATAGCATCAAGCGCGGTGGCGGATTCGTATGCGGATTTAGTTATCGGTACTATTGAAGAAGCGGAAGAAATGTATGCTAAAAACGAAGTTGAGGATTTTTCAGCAGAGGAAATAATAGAGTTTGAAGAGGAAGGGATAGACATCGGTGAACCGGTTGAAATTTCTGTCGATTTGAACAAACCCTCATATTTTGTGGATGTTTGGATATTGAGACCTACAGCAAATGTTGAAATATTGGATTCAGAGGGAGAAGCTGTGGCAATTGAAGTGTCCCTTACAGATGCAACTTTTAGCGAAGGTTGTAGCGTTGCAGACTTTTCGTTTGATAATGCAGAGGAGACGATTACGGTGGCTGATATCTCTTTGATAGATGAAAAAGCAATGAAGCTGACTGTAAATTCTCAAAATCCAGGTGCGACGTTTGAAGATTTAGAGGAAGCTATTTTAGTTATTTCGGCCAAGGGCAACAACTCGGGGCGAGAAATTTATTCTCACATACATAGTTTTGACACAGATATGATTGCAAACATTACTTCGATAGAAGAAACAAGTGACGGAATCTACGCAACCATAGATGTGCATGTGACAAACGGAGAATTAGAGTCTGTTTCGGTGGAGGATATTAACCTTGAGGGAGATTTAGAAGATTTAGCATCGCTAGAGTTAACGGGAGAAGACTCTTTGCAAATCGTTGCAAAAGTAGACGAAGATAGCATTGGCACAAACCAAATTCCGCCCGTGGAAGGGGAGGGGGATGAAACCCTAGACCAAGAACAGATTGCCCAAAATGTTGTTATAGAGGCAGATATTTCAATTGATGGCAATTGGGGAAACACCGACTGGGGCGAAGGTGCGGATGAAGTGACAGCATCGCTTGATATTGGTGCACAAGAAATTATTTTACCAACCGAGCATACCGAAGAAATAGTTTCAAATTTTGCCGTTTCTACAAAAGACATATACGGCATGATGAAAGAGGGTTTAAAATATGTAGCCAAACAGGTGCCCTACGGTGATGTCGGGTTTTCAGTACTCGATGCACTGGTAACCAAGTCTTTATCGGGTACCGATGAGGTTTCCTTAAAAAAAGTCTATAGCTACCTAACTTCTATGGATGGCGTGTGGTCAAAAAGCCTTACACACCAATCTGAATTAATTCAATCGAGCAATTACTCCAGAATACTGGATGCATTTGATAGCATCGCAAGCAAACTAAGCTCCGCTACACTTCATAATCAGCAAAAAAAAGAAATCTACGACGAGACTCTGTTTGCGTTGTCGGAAGCCGGTGTAGAATTAGAAGAGAAAAAAACCTCGCTTGAAAGCGCAGAAAATGGGAGTGCTGAATATGACTCGGCACTGTTAGCATACCAAACTGCTCAAGAGAAGTTTGAGGGCGCACAAGAGGCGAATGATAGCGCAAAAAAAGCATTTACAGCTTCAATAAATGAAACCGGAGTTCATCTTATGCTACACGAATATGGTGAAAAACTGTTTAGCGGCTCTTCCGGACTTAGCGGAGGCGCTGTGGACGCGTACGATTCTCTGCTCGGGTTGATATACAATTTCGATATTCAGACTTACGATTTAAAGGAAAATTTTAGGGTGGAAGCTGCCGCTCTATATTGGCAGGCATACGAACAAGTACATCTTTACTATTCAATTAGCGATTCCGGCAATTATAACGCCCAGCGCATAAGGAGTCAGTTTATTGAGATTAGCAATCAGCTATTAAGCGCAGATTATGATATTGTAAGAAGGACTGACGGAAAAGTATACAGCTACACTGTAAAAAGCGATATGCGAATTGATTTATCAGCTGATACGACCACTCCGCGCAGTTTGATTGCCGCAGGAGCGTCTGCTAGAGATTTCTCGCTGACCCAGATTCAATCCATGATGGATCGTTCAATAGCTAGAAATGTGACATTTAAAGATGACATTGGCTTTGTGGGTGAATATTATCGTGTTTCGGGTTATGAGAGTAAAACTACGCTGTTGATGGAGGTTAACACTAATAAAAGCTACTCAAAGAGCCTGTTAAGCAAAAATTGGTCAGAATTAATCAGCGCAAACATCATAATAAACACTTCCTCACATGCTGTAGATAATCAAACAAGAGGATTGGTATACACCAAAGACCTTTTGGCATATGAAAATTCACAACAGTCGCTTAAAGTAAATTTTAAATGGTCTGACACCAAAATTTTGCATACGTATAATATGGATAATAACAATTATTTCATTATAACTCGAAACTGAATGGTTTTTAGTAAATGTATTGTTAGATGATATATTTTGGGTGAAAATTAAAGACGGAAAGGTGCGACACAAAAAGGCTTTGCGTCGCACGTTTTTATATAGTCATTAATGCTGAATACGCATTTACGGCACTCAGTGCGTTAGCAACATCTTCGGCTGTTACTGCAAAGGGCATTCTTTTCATCGTATCTTGTGGAGCGATTGCAACTTTTCCTACTTCAATTAATTGTTCGCGTGTGACATCACCTGCGCCAAGTTCTTCAAAAGATGTAGGCAGGTTAAGTGCTTTATAAAACTTAATATACTTTTTAATTTCGTCTAAGCTTCTGTTTTCGAGCACCAAGTGGGTGAGGATGCCATACGCAACTTTTTCGCCATGTGTTTTTTCTTGGATTTCACCTTGAAGAATGGTAAGCGCATTGTGTATTGCGTGTGCCGCACTCAGTCCGCCGCTTTCATACCCCAGTCCGCTCATTAGAATATTTGCTTCTACTACGGCTTCAAACGCAGGTGTTACAATATGTGATTTGTTAGCCTCGTATGCGGCTACTCCATGCTGGAAAATTATTTCCTCGCATCTTTTGGCGATCGCAAGCGCTGTAATTGTCGGGCTGCCTCCTGCCGTTGTAGCGTGTGGCGATTGATAAGCCGAACCTGCTTCAACCCAAGTCGCCAGTGCATCTGCAATTCCTGCTGCCAAAAATTTAGCCGGTGCATTTGCGATGATAGCTGTGTCTACAATCACCAGTGCAGGGTTTTGCGTAAAACGGCACTCAACTAAAGTGTCATCGTCGGTATATATTGCATACAAGCTTGCTGTGGGAGCATCTGAGGCGGCAATTGTCGGCACGATACAGAGTTTTGTCTTTGTAGCATCACACACTCCTCGTGACGTGTCCCCAACCTTTCCTCCGCCAACCGCAATAACGCCGTCAAAATTACCTGAACCGACGATATTAGCGATTCTCTTAATTTCACTTTCAGATGATTGTCCGCTAAAATTCACTTTGATTACTTCAACTCCGGCTGTGCAAAGTGAATCTGCAAGTGCATTTCCCGCTATTTCAAAACACAAAGTATCTGCTAGAATAACGACTTTAGTTCCGATTAGGTTTATTATTTCTTGCGTGCAATGTGTGAGAATTCCATCGCCCTGAATATATTTAGATGGGCTTATAAATA
>CAYJIQ010000098.1:0-7263 GCA_964370275.1 uncultured Christensenellaceae bacterium | reverse complement strand
TGTCAAAAAATTCGGATTCTTAGACAGAGTTAATTCGCTGCTTGCTGAAGCGGGAATGCAAGTTCAATTGTTTGAAGGCGTGGAGCCCGACCCATCGGTAGAAACCGTAATGAAGGGTGCGCAGGCTATGAGAGAATTTGAGCCGGACTGGATAGTTTCAATTGGGGGAGGATCGCCGATTGATGCCGCAAAAGCTATGTGAGCATTTTATGAATATCCTGATGTGACATTTGAGTCTCTGTGCATTCCGTTTAACTTCCCGTCGCTCAGAACAAAAGCATGCTTTTGCGCAATTCCCACTACTTCGGGAACCGCAACAGAGGTAACTGCATTCTCGGTTATCACAGATTACTCCAAAGGTGTCAAATATCCTCTGGCAGACTTCAACATAACTCCCGATGTTGCCATTGTTGATCCTGAACTTGCTCAGACTATGCCACAGACTTTGACGGCACACACAGGCATGGATGCGATGACACATGCGGTAGAAGCGTATGTATCTACATGCAACTGCGACTACACAGACCCTCTTGCGCTGCACGCAATTAAAATGGTAAGCGAAACTCTGGTTGAATCATACAACGGAAATTCGGATGCAAGAAACTCAATGCATAATGCACAGTGTCTTGCGGGAATGGCGTTTTCAAATGCACTTTTGGGAATAGTTCATTCAATGGCGCATAAAACAGGGGCAGCTTATAGCGGTGGACACATTACACACGGTTGTGCAAATGCTATGTACCTGCCAAAAGTAATCGCTTTTAACGCAAAGGACGAAGTTGCAAATAAACGCTATATCGACATTGCAAAACACCTTGGGCTTAAACCGGAGGTTCAGGCACTCATTGACCATATCGACGAATTAAATGCTAGTCTAAACATACCCAGCTGCATTAAGGATTATGAGGGTGGAATTATAGACGAAAAAGAATTTATCGAGAAGTTACCGCAAGTTGCAGAGCTAGCTGTTTCGGATGCTTGTACCGGATCTAACCCGCGCAGCATTGATAAAAAGCAGATGGAAGAATTGCTAAAGGCTTGCTACTATGGAACAAAAGTAGACTTTTAATTAATCTGAGGTCCACAGTGTTTCAACAGTTTTCTTAATTAGAACTGGCATCAGCATCAATAGAGAAGCTAAAATCCAAAAAGACTCCCCAAATCCGACATTACGGATTGCAAGGGGAGTCTTTTTTATGTTTTATGGAAGTTAAGAAGCGCTCAAACTGTTTTCTATTTCGGTAAAAAATTCACTGTAATCTGAAAAATTTTGAGTGGGACCCTGCATTTGCAAACAGTATATGCCCTTCGGTGTAGAAACAAAAATCGTCTGTGCGCTAAACTCGGAGTCAGCCGAGCCAAGCTTCCCCTTTACTTCAAAAGAGCAGGCGGGGAATCCTCCTATATCGGAGTAGTTAAGATCTCCTATTTCAGATTCGTATGTAGAGTAGGGGATGGTAGTTTGCGTGTAGCTCTCAATATTTTTCTCCAATTCGCTCTGCAAATCTTCAACTGCATCCTCGTAGTGAGGGGCGAGCGTCATTACTGAGTAGACCTCTGGGTTTTCCTTGTTTGTGTAGTATAATAAGTATGATTGCATATCCGAATATGCACTAAGATCGACAGCCTCCCAATCCGAATCAAACAAACTTTCATCTATGTTGATTTGTCCTGTCAATGTGGTTTCTTGTGGGGTTTGAGCTGAACATCCTACAAAAATAAATACTGACAGTAAAACCAAAACTATATATTTTTTCATAAAATCTCCTTTTCTAGCTAAAATAAAGCATTCTCGTGTTATTATAGCAGTTTTTTGTTTAAATATCAATGAGATAATTGGAAACTCAAAAAAAACAACAAAAAACAAAAAAATACCATTGACAAAATCGCAAAATAGTAATATTATTTTAACATAATGTTCTATATATATCTAAGAAATTAATGTGATGGTGGCAAAGATGGATAAAACAAGCATAAAAAGGATAATAGAAGTAGAGTTACTGACAGAGCTGGCGGAAAAATCCGGGAGAAGGCTGGTTCCGGTGGCTGTTTCGGGTAGACATATTCACCTTTCAAGAGAACATGTTGAGATTCTTTTTGGCAAGGACTATCAGCTTCAGATGCTAAGACCTCTTGCACAACCCGGTCAATATGCGTGCAAAGAGACACTTACGATTAGGACTCAAAAGGGCACTCTTGAAAAGGTAAGAGTGTTAGGTCCCGAAAGACCTGATACGCAGGTTGAGATTTCGGTGAGTGACGCATATAAAATGGGAATCAAACCCATGCTTAAAATGTCCGGAGAGGTTGCGGGAACTCCCGGGTGTACGCTTGTTTCACAAAGTGCAGTCGCAGAAATATCCTGTGGAGTTATGATTGCAAAACGCCACCTACATATATCAACGCAACAGGCTAAAATATACAAACTTACAGACGGTCAGAACATAAGGCTTAAATACGACGGCCAGCGTGCAACAATTTTTGATGAAGTTGTAGTGCGGGTGGGGGACGGTCATGACCTTGAAATTCACATAGACACAGATGAGGCAAACAGTGCAATGGTATCGGGAAGTTCATACGGAGAAATTTTGGAGTAGCCAATGGAGCAAAATTTAAGCGAACTGTTAAATAGCGCAGTGGATAGCGTGCTTAATAAAATGCTGACGAATTTGCCTGCAGACGAACATGTAGATGGAACACTTGTAATTTGCACGACATATGTAGTGTCGCCTAAAACGGTTAGGGAGACGCTCGTCTCAAAATTCGGAGAGTCGATGGAGTTTGCGCTTTTTGAAGATGCTGCTTTTAACTCGTTTGGGTTTGGCTCGATTGAAGTGGAGTCAAAGCAGGAGGAGCGCAAGGTAATGCAACTTGCGGCGAACAGCGGTAATGTTGTGCTTGTAACCCCGAAAATAAACCTTATGGACAGGATAGCCTCGGGTGAAGACGATGGGTTTGTCGAACACTTGGTTATGAGATCGCTACTTTGGAACAGAAATGTTTATCTGCTTTTGGACTTTGAAAAGCCAAAGTTTAAAAGAGGTACATTTTATGAACGTATAGGAGATATTATCGATGCGCTTACAGACATGGGTGTAAGAGTAATGATATACAGCCCTTCGGGCGAACAGGCAACGGATGTGCATACTCTTGTTACGCAGATTGAAGTTGAAGAGGCGAGTAGACAGGGCAAATTCACCGTTTATTGTTCAAAGAATGCGATAGTTACTCCGCTTGCTCATGAAAGAGCGAGGGAGCTTGGAATTACTATAGAAGGTTAGGTGAAAAGATGCTGATAGGAAGAGTCGTGGGAAATGTCGTTAGCTCAAATAAGACAGAATATTTAAGCGGGACTAAGATGCTCATCGTCGTTCCGATAAATATAAATACTCTGGAAGAAAAAAATGACTATCAGATTTGCGTGGATGATGTTGGCGCAGGCGTTGGAGATCTTGTCATGTGTGCATACGGAAGTTCGGCACGGCAGACCGAAACGACAAAAAATACCGCATCAGACTACAGCATTTATGCGATAGTTGACTATATAACGCTTGAGAAGATGAGTAAATATAAAAAAGACGAAGACAATTACTTAGACATAAAGGAGGCAGGAAATGCAGTTAGCAAAAGTGGCGGGAACGCTCGTAAGCACAAGAAAGTCAGATAAGCTTCATGGAATGAAGATGCTGGTATTATTGCCTGTCGACATGGAGACATTTGAGGTTAAGGGAGAACCGTTTGTGAGTATAGATGCAATCGGTGCAGGAGAAGGAGAAATTGTCATGTGCGCCGGCGGAAGCTCTTCGAGGTTAACTTATTTGACAGAAGGGACGCCTGTAGACAACACGATTGTAGCCATTGTAGACAGTGTAGACTTAAAAGGAAAACGGGTGTTTGATAAATCCGAAAATATATCGTAGAGGTAGACAAATATGGAATATTCAAAAGAACAACTTCAGGAAATGATCAAAAGTGCTGTATCAAACGTTCTGGCGGACATAGGCGGGGCAAAAACCGTGAGCTCGGTGAAGTCGGGCTGGATGTTTGACGACGCAAACGACGCAGTGTTGGCTGCAAAGGCTGCTCAGAAGCAGTTGATGGAGATGACACTTGAAAAAAGAGGAAGGCTCATTGCGGCGATGAGAGAGGCTTCGCTTGAAAATTCGGAGTATCTTGCAAAACTGGCTCACAAAGAGACAGGCTACGGAAGATGGGAGCACAAAGTATTAAAGAACGACATAGCTGCTGAAAAGACACCCGGAATAGAGGATTTGCGCCCTGTAGCATATACGGGAGATTACGGAATGACGCTTGTCGAGGGGGCACCTTATGGAGTTATCGGCTCGATAACGCCTTCAACAAACCCGACATCTTCGGTCATAAATAATGCAATTAGCATGATAGCGGCGGGAAATGCGGTCGTGTTTAACCCACATCCTGCGGCAAAACAGTGCTCACAGGAAGCGATGAGGATTTTAAACGAAGCAATAGTCAAAGTCGGCGGCCCCTGTGCACTGATAACGACGGTAAAGCAGCCGACACTCGAGTCGGGAATGACGATAATGACGCACAAACTTGTGCCAATTCTTTCTATAACCGGAGGAGAAGCTGTTGTTGCACAGGCAATGAAGACGGGTAAGAAGGTTATTGCAGCAGGCCCCGGAAATCCGCCTTGTATGGTTGATGAAACGGCAAACATCCCGGATGCGGCGAAGAAAATCGTAGACGGAGCGAGCTTTGACAACAACGTACTTTGCGTTGCAGAAAAAGAAGTGTTTGCGGTAAGCACGATTTTTGACCAGCTGCAAAGTGAGATGTTAAATCATGGCTGTCACAAGATAAGCGGAGATGACATAAACAGAGTTATAAGCACTGTGCTTGTAAACAATGGTGGAAAATATGTTATTAACCGCAAATATGTCGGCCAAAATGCAGACGTGATTTTAAGAGATGCGGGAATAAGCTTTAGCGGAAGCCCAAGGCTTATCATCGCAGAAGTAGATAAGAACCACCCGTTTGTGACGGTAGAAATGCTAATGCCTGTTCTCGGTATGGTTAGGGTTAGAGATATCGACGAGGCAATACGCGAAGCGATTATAGCAGAGCAGGGTTGTCAACATTCGGCTCAGATTCACTCGACAAACGTTCACAACATGTCAAAGGCTGCAAATGCTCTTGATACGACAATTTTTGTCAAGAATGCACCGTCTTATTCGGGAATCGGATACGAAGGCGAGGGGTACACAACTCTAACGATAGCGACTCCGACGGGTGAAGGTCTAACAAGCGCGAGGTCATTTACAAGAGCGAGAAGATGTGTAATCCAGGGTGATTTCAGAATTATTTAAGGATAAACTAATGGATGATTTATTAGCAAAAGTACGGCAGGCAGGGGTTGTCGGAGCGGGTGGTGCAGGATTTCCCACTAATGTTAAGCTAAACTGCAACGCGCAATACATAATTGCGAACGGGGCAGAGTGCGAACCGCTTCTGCGTGTAGATCAGCAAGTAATGGCAATCCACGCCGCTGAGGTCGTAAAAGGCGTAAAGCTTGCGATGGAGGTTACGGGAGCAAAGCAAGGCGTAATCTGTCTAAAAGCTCACTACAAAGATGCAAAGGCTGCTCTTGAAAAAGAGTTGGATACAAAAAATATTCGCATCCATGCGATGAAGAGTTACTACCCTGCAGGTGATGAGCAGGCGATGGTGTACGAAGTTACGGGAAGGGTTGTTCCCACAGGAGGCTTGCCTCTTGATGTCGGTGCGGTTGTGTGCAATGTCAGTACTCTTGTGAATATTGCGCGTGCAGCTCAGGACATATCCGTCACTCACAAATATGTGACTGTCGGAGGGGAAGTTCCAAACCCGTGCACATTGTGTGTGCCTATAGGTACGCCGGTAAATGTGCTGTTGAAGCACGCAGGATTTAAGATGAGCGATGAGTACATGCTTATTTTAGGAGGTCCATGTATGGGCGCACTGTGTGAGGATGTGCAGACGCCAATAACAAAGACAACGGGCGGGGTGCTAGTGCTAAAAAAGACGCATCCGCTGGTGGCTAAAAAGACTAAGACTACAAATGCAGATGTCAAATTAATAAAAGCAGTATGTTGTCAGTGCTCAATGTGTACGCAAATGTGCCCGAGAAATGCACTAGGATTAAACGTAACACCTCACAAGGCTATGCGTGCTATTGCAAACGAAGAGGGAAACCTGCTCGGAGAAATTAATGGAATTTTTTCATGTTGTGACTGCGGAGTGTGCACGTACTATGCATGTAACTTTGGACTAAAGCCTTCGCAGGTGATGACACAGCTGAAAAACTCGCTTATGAAAAGCGGGGTTAAGCCGAAAAAAGAGGTTTATACTGAGGCAGACGAGGGACAGGCACTTAAAAAAGTTCCGGTTTCAAGGCTGATAAACAGATTGGGTGTTAAGGACTACGACGTGCCGGCACCTATGGTGCAGGGTGTTATCAATGTTAAGAGTGTAAAGATACCGCTAAAAATGCACATCGGTGCACCGAGCGTTGCATTGGTAAAAAAAGGCGATACGGTAAGCGAGGGTCAGCTAATAGCAAGCATCCCCGAAAATGCTCTCGGAGCAAACGTTCATGCGAGCGTGAGTGGAACGGTGAGCAGGATTACTAAGGACTATATTGCCATAAGTGCGAAAGGAGAGAGTAGATGAACGCACTTGCGATGTTAGAACTTATGAGCGTACCAAAGGGAATTGAGTCGGCAGACGCTATGCTTAAAGCGGCAAGCGTAAGGCTGGTGACAGCTCAGGCGGTATGTGCGGGAAAATACATAGCGATAGTGACAGGCGATGTTGCGGCGGTAAAGGAAAGTCTTGAAGCCGGCAAGGAATGTGCAGGAAGCGCACTGGTGGACAGCATCAGCATTTCAAACATACACGAAGATGTGATATCGGCAATAAATGCATGTAGCGAAATAGGTGAGGTTGGAGCAATAGGAGTAAGCGAGACATATTCGCTTTCAAGCGCAGTACTCATAGCAGACGCGATGGTCAAGGCTGCAGACATAAAACTAATAGAGGTAAGGCTGGGAAGAGGTCTTGGAGGAAAGTCGTTTGTCTTGATGACGGGCGAAGTTGCGGCGGTAAAGTCGGCGATTGAAGCAGGCGAAAGCATTGAGGAAGTACAGGGTATGGTAGCAAAGGGCGTAATTATCCCTTCACCACATCCCGAACTGATAAAGGCGATAGTATAATATAAGCTAATTTCCCGTTTTTACGGGCTTT
>CAYJIQ010000097.1:0-7274 GCA_964370275.1 uncultured Christensenellaceae bacterium | reverse complement strand
ATTCCTGCCAAAATTAGACATAGCGTGGATTTTCCGCACCCCGAGACACCGGTAATCGCTACGCACTCCCCTGCCCTCAGCTCTAAATCTAAATCTTCAAACAGCGTTTCTCCTCCTTCGTAGGAAAAAGCAAGCCCTTTTGCCTCAAGCAGTGTCATGGTACTACAACTTCCTGGACAAATTTACACCAGCGTTGTGAAAATTGAGAGCTCTTGACTATCATCAAGTATGGCCCCATCCCACCTTGAGATTTCGGTTTTAGCGCCTCCTGCGTAACCTCGCCATCCTCCGTACGAACCTCTTGTGCAATAGTGATATACACATTGTCCTCCTGTGCAATTTCCTCTTCACTCAGTGCAGAAGTATAGCCGTCAAGCGAGTGAACCTCGACAGTACCCACTCCCGCAATGTCTACACCCACCGATTCTAACACTTTTTTCAGCTCGACTCCGACAAAATTAACATCCTCCGGGTCTGTAACGCTCGTGTCAAGAACGGCGTCAAATGTAACGGGAGAAAGCGCAAGCATGTTGTCCATCGTGATTTGATGGGTTTGTTCTCCTGCCTTTATCTCGTATATCGCATTCATTTCAAGTTCCTGTTTATATGCGACATCTCCTGCATTAAGCGATGCCAATACGCCTACAGCAACGCCGAGCACCGCTATTATCGCAACCAAAATAATTATACTCTTCTTTTTGCTCATCAGTTCACCTCAAAAACTATGTATGGAACAGCCATGTCCTCATACCTAAACTCCCCATGATCTCCCATCTTTTCGTTTTGAGTATCTTCAACATCGTGTTGACCATGATCTGAGGTGATTATTACCTGTCCCTTAAAATTCTCAACAAGTTCACTCACATATCCATCAATTTCAGCTACTTTTTTGCCAACTTCAGTGGAGTTTGGGCCATACGTGTGAGCATAGTCGTCAACTCCGTGAAAGTGAATAAATGTAATCTCATGATTTTCCTGCACCGCTTCCATAGCAGACGCAAATACTTCATCGTCGGTAGAACCGTTTGCGTTTTCGTCCGCATTTAGTTGCTGTTCACAGCTCGTCGTAATAAGCTTTGAGTATCCCTCAACCATAGCAGCATCCTTGCCGACAAACATATCCTCAACGAGAAGTTCTCTGTCATCCCTTTGTGCAACGCCGTTAACGTCGGGCCTAACTCCCGTAACCATCGCCGCCAGCGACACATTTGAAATACTTGGCATTACCGTCCTTGCAGGAAGCACGGTATTTTTCTCTGCTAATGAAGGTGCGTGTTTTTGTGTCATTGCATACCCAAGACCATCTATGTGAATAACCATGGTATTGCCCGCATACGCATCTATGTCGGCAGGTATATCCATGATTGATTTTTCAGGAGCATCTACCCACACACCGATAATTCCCGCTAAACGGGTCTTTGCGTCGGGCGCGATATAGTCTGCGCTGTTGCCTCTCCATTCAAAGAAACCGTCAAGTTCAATTTGCACTTGCGAACCGTCGGCAAAGTAGCCAAGTGCAGTTGATCCTCCGGTTACATAGTTTGAAATCGGGACAAGCTCTCTTTTTACATACGCATCCACCGAATATTCGAGTTTCTGTGCACTGCCGTCGAGCACCGACTTTACAATTCCCTCTTGCATAAACAGCGAACCAAATGAAATGGTTGTCTCCCCTTCACCTTCAATAACTCTAAGACATGGCTGCTCTTGGCCGACAACCTCCGAGACTGCAACGATATATTCTATATTCCTGATTCCCGCTTGTGGGGGATGATTTGAAGAGCGTAGCTTCCACCCTTCCTCCTGGCTCAGTGTAAGCCTGCAAGTCTCGTCAATTTGGTCAAGTTCAATTCTTGCCATGACTCCATCCGGAGCATAAAACACAAGCGAGGTTTCAGAGCCGATAAGCTGAGCATTCTCAAGCAAATCCAACACACCGATTGAAGGGAGTTTCTCTTCATCAACTTCAATCTCAAGCACTTCATATCCCGAAAAGCCATCTATGCTAATCTCATTTAAAACATCTCCCGTAACGGTAAGCGTCGAATTAAGCGCAATGGGAGTTTCTACATTATTTACTGTCGGCTCGGGCGTTACCTCGCTTGCAGGCTGATTGCATCCTGAAAGCAGCGCTAAAACCACGACGAGCATTAAGCTAATCTTTGTTTTCATCGTCAATATCCTCCGGTATAGGTACATATGCACCCTCAGTTTGTTGCTTATTCCCTCCTAAAATTCCCAATTTTCGGACATTTGAACCGATAGCGTGCGCCACAAGCCCTCCCAGCCCTCCTGAAAGTGCAGCAGCACAAAGAGATAGCATGAGCGGAATAAAAGAAAGATTAAAAATAGCGAGATTTACCGAAAAACTGCCCGCCATATTTGCAATAACTCCACCGATAAAACAACTTATCGCTGTGTCTGCTCTTCTTCTTATTAATAAATAAACAAGGTCTATAGCAATTCCCGGCATCGTATACGTAAGCAAACTCGCTGCTCCGTGAGATCCGAGCGCGCCTGTTATCGTGACGACCGCCGCTTGAATAAGTGCAATGAGTGTTGCCGTTCCGAGTTTTCTGGTAGTGCTTTCACCAAGCACCAAGAATGCCATATAAAACCCACCTGCAACGACTCCACCGGGAATAAAAAGCGGTCCTGTAATTATCTGCGCCAAGGGCACAATTATCGCCTTTATCGCAATTCCCATTGCCGCAACCATAGCCATAACGCAGTAGTCCGAAAGTGAAAAGTAAGGTCTTCTTTTTTTCATAAAACCCCTCATAAATTTTAGGCAAATATTGTTACTATAGATGCCCTATGATTTTAAGTCGCATAAAATAATTTGGAGTTGACGAAACGCCAACTCCAAGCTATAGTGTCCTCTAGTCTACTACAATTTTTACTACAAACTTAGCCCAGTTATTAGCTGTGAAGTTTTCGCTTGCGCAGAACCAAACCCTTCCATCGCCTTCGCTTTCGATGTATTCGCCGTCTTGATAGAGCGCAAACATGGAACCGGGATCGTTTAATATTTCAGAACTGATAACCATTTCAAAATCATCAGACGCAACCACCGTCGCAGATGTGTCAGGATCAGCCCCAATTGCTTTTGCAAGCTCCGTCCAGTGCACTCCTTTATAAGTACCTACTGTCGTTTCATCAAAGGAATTTGTCCTTGAAATTTCCATCTCAACCTGCGGAAGCGCCATAAACTGTTCTTCTGTTATGGTGACTCTTTCGTCTCCCACAAAGCACTTTAGCAGTTCAACCCCTTCGCTCTCCTCCGCTCCTTCTGAGCTCTCTTCGGACTCTTGTGATGTTGCACCCGAAAGTCCGACAGGAACTATTTCACTCAGATATTTAACCGTTCCGCCACCTTTAGTGTCGCCCCAGTCATAACCTTCAAACTCGGCACGTATGAAGCCTTCTTCTTCGTCGGGATATATCTTTCCAAATTCAATTGCATCAGCAGGAACAACTGTCTCAAATCCGTCCGAAGCTATGAATTTATACTCTGTTGCTCCAAGTGTTCCTGTAGCTTCAAGAAGCGTCTGAACATCCGTTTCCTTGCCGAAGTAGATTGCAGTATCCCCGGAAATTACATAGTCGAGCTGTTTGACCGTCATACCGGCGCTCATGTCTGCCGAATAGTAATAAGGAGCATGTGTCTCCACCATGTCAGAGCCTTCAAGCATCGAAACTGAAGCAGTGTTGAAAACATCGGGAGTTTCCGTTTTTACATATCCGTCCTTGGCGACAAGAGACAATGCCGCAGTTGGAAGTTCACCTACATATGTTTCAAAATATTCGCTTAGCGAGTAGAATGGATAGCTTGTTCCGTCTACATCGATGTCGGCGGGCGTCATCTGCGTCGCATTTTCAAAGAAGAACTGAATGCTTGAAACAGTTGCAGTTTCGCTCTCTTCTCCTCCGGCCTCTCCCGTAGCTGCTCCAAGCTCAATGCTCACAACATCTTTCGCCCAGTACATAGCGCGTTTTCCGGGAAGACAACTTCTCGGACCCATCATAGTCCCGTCTTCCTCTTCAAAAATCATGAAGATTCCGACGTCTGCATATTCCTCTTTTGCAACCGATGTAACGTATCCATCCGCAGAGTTAAATGTGATAGTTCCCATTTCCGCGAGTGATGTTCCGTTTTGAACCAGGAGCTCTTCAAGCGAAAATCCGGTTACTGTAACATCTGAGACCTCTCCCGTTGAAGAAACATTTGTCGTGTCAAACGTCTCCATGGGAAGCGCCATCATCTCTTCAGGACTTAGTGTAAGCTCGATCCCCTCACCTTTGATTTCAAGCGATGTTGCGGGTAGTGCCGAAGCTTCTTCGCTCGGCGATTCTGAAGGTGCTACTGTTTGCTCTGCCTCGGGAGCAATTTGTTCTGCCGGTGAACATGAACAAAACAGCGCCAAAGCTAATACAATACAGACAACTGTCAAGACCAATTTCTTTTTCATACTTTTCTCCTAATTTCCTATTTTATTTTAATCGGAATTCTACAAGTACACCTATTTATCTATGTATATTGTAAATTTATGAACAAATGATACTACAAAACTACGTATTTGTCAAATACTTAAAAAAATGTCAGATAAAGGAAATTTATTGCAATTTTTAGCCCAATTGTGTTATTATTTGTATAGCATTAATCTGCTAAAATACATGAACGGAAATTACTATGAACAGACACACTTTATACATTATAATAGCAGGCGTTTTATGGGGTGCAATTGCTCTTTTTGTAAACCCACTAAGTGCGCTGGGCTTATCTTCCATGCAAATCGTAGCGCTTCGAGTGACTTTTTCAGCTGTAATATTAAGCTCATATACGCTTATCAAAGACAGAACGTTATTTAAAATAGACCCAAAAGACATCATTTTTTTCATAGGGACTGGAGTATTTAGCATTGTCTTGTTTAACTATTTTTACTTCGAAGCAATAAACATAATGGGAAGTGTAGCAATTCCTGCATTGCTTCTCTACACTGCACCCATTTTCGTTATGATAATGTCCGCAATTTTTTTCAGAGATAAAATAACATTGAAAAAAGTTTTATGCCTACTTATTACGATTGCCGGGCTTGTCTTTATTACGGGAGCGTTAACGGGAGGAACGCCCGTTAGTATCTATGCACTGCTCGTTGGAATCGGCTCGGGGTTTTGCTATGCGCTATACAGCATTTTTAGCAAGCCTCTCATAAAGAAATACAACCCGCTCACAATTACAACTTACACGTTTTTAATTGCAGCCCTAGTTGCAATTCCCATCTCGGGAATCGCTCAAAATACCCAAATCGCATTCCTGCCCGACTCTATCCTTCTCTCGTTTGGGCTAGCGGTCGTGTGCACGATTTCACCCTTTATACTCTACACCTCGGGACTTAAAAAAGTTTCCCCCTCAAAAGCCTCAATCCTGGCGACTATAGAGCCTTTCATAGCTGCTTTATTTGGTTTTTTTGTGTTTAAAGAGAGTATGACTATAGAAAAAATCGCAGGTATGGTGCTTATATTCGCTTCAATCTTCCTTATAAATATAAAAACAACTTCAAAACGCGTAGATTAACTGCTATTTGCGCGTGATCATGTTTACAAATCCCGTCCATACGGAAAGACAATCGATTCCTCTGTCGTAGTTTATAACATTATCAATACCATCAAACAATACGATAAACATCTGAATAGCAAGATCCATGTCAAAGCCCCCGGGGAAAACTCCTATATGCATTCCCTGCCAGAAAGCAGCTCTTATTGCGTTTTCGTAGTCACTTTCAAATTTTACGGTTCTGTTCTTAACCGACTCCATTTGGTTGCTTAGCCGATAAATTTCCTTGCTCACCCTAATATATTTTATGTCCGTCTTTAAAATCGCTGTATTTCCGTATTCAAGAAGAGCGTAAATATATTCGTTTTTGCTCTTAGCTTCATAAAGATGTTTAAAATCCACGATTACGTCTTTTGAAATACTATCAATCATTTCAAGAAATATTTCCTCTTTACTTTTGAAGTAGTAATACACAGACGGCTTTTTTATACAAATTTTTTCGCAGATAAGGGCAATAGATGCTCTTTCATATCCCCTTTCCGCAACCAAATCATACATTGCATCAATAATTTTTTCTCTTGTTTTCTTCATACTGCCTCCTCAGTAATTATATACTTTCTTGTACTTTTTATAAAAAACGTATGCGACTATAACCGACAGCACCTCAGCTACAGGCACAGCCAACCACACTCCTGCAATCCCCATTAAAGAGGGCAATGTGAGCAGTGCCAACACTATAAACACCAGCGAACGAGAAACCGCAAGAACGCCCGAGACAAATCCGTTTGATAACGCAGTAAACATAGAGGACATGTAAATATTAAAGCCCATAAATAGATATGAAACCGCAAATATACGAATGCCCTCGGTTGCCATTACAAACGTTGGACTGTCGGGAGAGACAAAAATTGAAACGGCAAGCTCCGCAAACAGCAGCGAAAACGCCACTATTACAATAGATACAACACCAATAAACTTAAGGCTGAATTTCGTTATCTTTTGAAGCTGTGCATGATTCTTCTCTCCATATTTAAAGCTAATTATCGGAGCGACGCCAAAGGAGTAACCATTATAAACAGCTACTTGAATCATTTGAATATATAGTATTACTGTTATTGCCGTAACACCAGACTGACCCGACAAATCGATTAAAATTATGTTAAACAAAAAAGTGGTAATAGAAACAGCGAGGTTAGAAATAAGTTCAGAAATGCCGTTACCCATACATTTTAAAAGGAGCTTGCCCTCCCACTTGGGTTTTACAAATTTTAGTGTTGAATTCTTCACAACCGAAAAATATATCAACCCAAAAACTCCCGGAACGCAATACCCGATTCCCGTTGCATATCCCGCGCCGGCTATTCCCATATCAAACACGCAGATGAATACATAGTCAAGAATAATGTTCGTTAGTCCGCCAAGAAGGCAGGAGATAAAACCTTGGACGGGCTTTCCTGCGGTGACGAAGAAAAATTGTGTAAACAACTGCAAAAACAACACAGGAAAGAAAAATGTTATTGACATTAGATATTCATATCCGTAGCTAAGCATTTCATCCTGTGCCCCGAGGAATTGCAAAACTTCATTCGGAAAACATAAAATTAGAGTGACGATGAATACGCCTATCGCCGTACCGACAATATATATGAGCGAAAAAAAACGCCTAGCTCCGTCCGGCTCACCTTCTCCCATTAGCTTCCCGATTATTGCACTCGCA
>CAYJIQ010000096.1:0-7354 GCA_964370275.1 uncultured Christensenellaceae bacterium | reverse complement strand
CGTCCCTTTCCTCAAGCGTTATGTAACCCGCTTCATACATCTTTTCCAGCACATGAGCTATTCTTTCGTCAAGCGCTGTTGTGTCGTTTCTCGTATAAACCGCCGTTCTTGGGTTATATAGCGTCGGATACTGAGTTATTCCCGCGATGCAGGCGGTCTCTCTCAGTGTCAGTTCATCAAGCTCCTTGCCAAAATAGTCCATAGCCGCTGCTTTTACGCCATAATTTGTTCCGCCAAGGGGTATTGTGTTAAGATACGCTTCTAAAATCTGGTCTTTTGTGTATTCCTCTTCGAGCTGGATTGCCAGCGAAGCCTCTTGAATCTTTCTTTTATATGAGCGCTCCGAGGTTAAAATCTTATTCTTTATAAGCTGCTGTGTAATAGTACTTCCGCCACTCACCGAATCGCTTGAAATGTTGCTGATAAAAGAGCCGATAAGGCGCTTAAAGTCCACTCCCGAATGGCTGTAAAACCTTACGTCTTCCGTGGCTATTACCGCCTGTTGCAAAATAAGCGGAATTTCGTCAAGACTTGCGTAATCTCTGTTTTCAAGCCCGACGTATGATGTTAGCAGTGTTCCTTCTGAATCATATATGTATGACGTCAGCTCCTGATCTTCAATGCTTGCAATGTCAAGGTCGGGTGTCGTTTCCAGGTAGGAATTTGCGACGCCGAGAGCCGAACCCAGGCCGATTGCGCAAAAAACGATGATTGCCGCAAAGGCAACTTTCACTGTTGTCAAAATTACACCTACTGCAAAGAGCGGCTTTTTTTCTCCATGCTTAAATACCGAGCCCACACCTCTGTTTCTGCCGGTGAGCTGGTCTGCCGGGATTACGGGAGGGACGTTGCTACGCTTGCGCTTTTCGGACTTGTTTGTGGGTTTTTTCTCGGCATCTTGGGATATTTTATCCGTGCCAAACACCATCGTCTCGCTGCCCGCCTCCTGTGTAAAGTCGTTATTTTCGGGCGTTTTTTTCCCTTTAAACATCTGTTTTATCTTATTAAAAAAATTCTTCAATTTAACCTCACTAAGTCGATTTTCTTTAATTATAACAACTTTCACATTTATTTTCCAGCGAATGACTGTTAATTTTTTGTATATTATTGTAATTAGTTTGCATTTACACCCTCAACACATTATAATATTTATTGGAAAAATGCTAAAAAATTATTTTGAGGTGTATAATGGGATTTTTTGACAAACTGATGAACGATGTAACAAGCGCAACCAAGACAGTGGTAGACGACGTAAAAAACTACGTACAGGACGACGGACTTGCAAACGCAATCCGTGTAGGAGTGCAGATAAATAAGTTTCCCTCCGATGTAAATGAGTTTATGAGCATGGATGGGGGCGATTTAAAAGACCCAAACAAAGTTGCGGCACTCGCAGTCGTCGCATATTGCGTATATAATACCAACCCCGAACTGAGCATAGCTATGATAAACTTCCTAAAAGGACCGTCTCCTCTTTCGGCATACGAACTGCAATTTTTGAGGGACAGGCTGTCTGGCAAGGAATATTTACCCGCTTCTTTCTTTGAAGGTGCGCTCCCAAAAAACAACTATGAACCCACTCAACCATACACAATAAGTGTTTTTGAAACCCCGAGAAGCAGGGATCAATTTAACGAAGGATACCTTAAACTTTTCTTGAAATCCGGAGGTGCTGACAGCGCAAGAGGCATTAAACTGCGCTTTAAACCTTCAACCGAACAGTGGTTTTTGTGGGAACAGTCTTTGCTCAGCGATATAAGAAAACCCGCCTCCCAAGATCCCTGGGCTTAACCATGTTTTTTAAAGATTTTTAAAAAAATAATGGACTTATGAGGATTTTTGTGAGAAAATAAACAAAGGGTTGTATGAAAGTACACAGCCCGAAACATAATTACGAAACTGAAAGGAGTTTAACATGATTTATTCACACGAAGTAGAGAGCATGTGCCCCGTTGCACAAGGAGTCAATCATGGAGCGGCGCCTATTCCGCAAGAAGCGAAATGGGTAAAATCAAAACAAGTATCCGATATTTCCGGATTGACACACGGTGTAGGTTGGTGTGCACCACAACAGGGAGCTTGTAAGCTTACGCTTAATGTAAAGGAGGGCATCATCCAAGAGGCGCTCGTAGAGACAATCGGATGTTCAGGAATGACCCACTCTGCTGCAATGGCTTCAGAGATTCTGCCCGGACTAACGGTGCTTGAAGCTTTAAATACCGACTTGGTATGTGATGCTATTAATACAGCAATGAGAGAACTCTTCCTCCAGATTGCATACGGAAGAACTCAAAGTGCATTTTCCGAAGATGGACTTCCCATCGGCGCAGGACTTGAAGATTTGGGCAAAGGACTCCGTTCACAGGTTGGAACAATGTACGGAACGCTTAAAAAAGGTCCTCGTTACCTAGAAATGGCAGAAGGATACGTTACAGGCATCGCTCTTGACGAAGAAGGATGCATCATCGGCTATCAATTCGTAAGCTTGGGCAAGATGACAGACTTCATCAAAAAAGGCGACGACCCGACTACTGCATGGGAAAAGGCAAAAGGTCAGTACGGTCGCGTGGACGATGCGGTTAAAATCATCGACCCGAGAGCTGAATAATATAAGGAGGAGTACATATTATGGCATTATTTGAATCATATGAAAGACGTATTGCGCAGATTAACAAAGCTTTAAGCGAATATGGCATAGCTTCAATCGAAGAAGCTGAAAAAATCACTAAAGACGCCGGTCTTGAAGTGTATGACTTAGTAGAGTCAATTCAGCCCATCTGCTTTGAAAACGCAAAGTGGGCATACGTCGTCGGTGCAGCAATCGCTATCAAAAAAGGCTGCAAAAAGGCTGCTGAAGCTGCTGCAGCTATCGGAGAAGGCCTTCAGGCTTTCTGCATCCCCGGCTCTGTTGCAGACCAGCGTTTGGTCGGACTTGGCCACGGCAATCTCGGAAAGATGCTCCTTGAAGAAACGACAGATTGTTTCTGCTTCCTCGCAGGTCACGAATCATTTGCGGCGGCAGAAGGCGCAATCGGCATCGCAGAAAAGGCAAACAAAGTTCGTAAAAAGCCCCTTCGCGTTATTCTAAACGGACTAGGCAAGGATGCAGCACAGGTTATTTCAAGAATCAACGGATTCACATTCGTTGAAACAGAAATGGACTATGCAACGGGCGAAGTTAAAGAAGTATTCAGAAAAGCTTACTCAAAAGGTCTTCGCGCAAAGGTTAACTGCTACGGCGCAAACGACGTTGTTGAAGGCGTTGCAATCATGTGGAAGGAAGGCGTAGACGTCTCCATCACAGGAAACTCGACAAACCCGACGAGATTCCAGCACCCGGTTGCAGGTACATACAAAAAAGAATGTAACGAAAAGGGCAAGGCATACTTCTCCGTCGCATCGGGCGGTGGCACAGGACGTACGCTTCACCCCGACAACATGGCTGCAGGCCCCGCTTCATACGGCATGACAGACACTATGGGTCGTATGCACTCGGACGCTCAGTTTGCAGGTTCATCTTCTGTTCCGGCTCACGTAGAGATGATGGGTCTCATCGGTGCAGGAAACAACCCGATGGTTGGAATGACAGTTGCTGTTGCAGTTTGTCTTGAAGAAGCAGCAAACGCAGGCAAATTCTAATAATTAACAATTTTTCAGCACAGGGGAAACTTTCCCTGTGCTATTTTTAAATGTTCACAGGAGATTCCATGAAAAACTCAACTGATGCGATACATTGTCCTTCTTGCGGAGGGAGCGTAAAATTTGACACTCAAAAACTGTTGCTCGTCTGCGATTATTGCGCCGGAGAATTTTCACCCGAGGAAATGGACAGCGCAAACGACAACTTCTCTGCAGGGTATCAATCAGGCTCTTACCTTGAAGACCAGCCCGGATATATTTGCGAGGCTTGCGGCGCGCAGGTAATAGCGGGTCTAAACGCAATAACCTCGACGTGTGCCTTTTGTTCAAATGCGGTAATAATTATAAACAGCATACAGGGACAGCTTCGTCCGGACATGATAGTTCCCTTCAAAGTTACTCACGAAGGCGCCATAGCACAGATGAAGCAATTCTTTAAGAGAAAGCTCATGCTTCCCTCTTCGTTTAAAAAAGAACACAAAATTACCGACATAACGGGAATGTATCTGCCCTTTTGGGTTTTTAGCGGCGTCTGCAACGCAAAATTCGCCTATATCGGCAATAAATCTGTGAAGAATCACAATGCCGGCGGATATACAAAAACGGCTTTTGACGTCGAACGCCACTCTACTCTGAAATTTTCGGACATCCCCATAAACGCTTCGACAAAGATGAGCGACGAATATATGGACGGTCTGGGTATTTTCGATTTGAGCGTTGGGCATGAATTTTCCTCTAGGTATCTGGCGGGAATTTACGCAGAAAAGTTTGACATGGAAGCAGACGTTTGTGAAAAGCGTGCGCAAGACCAAATACGAAACACCATTACAGAAGCTACAATCAGCAAAGTTAACTCAAAATACGCCACCGTGCGGCAAAAGGACAGTTGGATGAGACTTTCGCAACAGAATGTCAAATATTGCCTGATGCCCGTTTGGATTTTAAACACCAGATACAAAGGAAAGCTTTATAAGTTTGCCATAAATGCGCAGACAGGACGAGTTTCATGCGAGCTTCCCATTAGCAAGGTTAAGCTCTGGTTTTGGCGGACGATTTGCATGCTTCCCTTTTTCACTTTGCTCGTTTGGGGCGTTGCTTCGGGCAACTTTAACGAAGACACCCTGGAATATTTTGCGGTAGTGCTTTTTTTCCTTTTCGGGCCGGGCATGCTAATTCCCATGATTATTAAAAACTCCCACACGACAGCGAGAAAGAGTAAAAAGGTGCAAAAAGAATCGCAGAAGGGCGAGATTTGCATAACATACGAAAGCGACATAGCAATTTCACCCCAGCAATAATTTTGCGACCTTAAGGTATTGAGTAAAGCCTTCGGGTTATTGCAACGAAGCAAAGAAAAAACCCCCCGTGTTTTGTGGTGGAGTGATTTTTCTTTGCTTCGTTTTATCGACGCTGTAAACTCCGCCCAACGCTGAGCGAGGTTTTGTTGCGTTGTTTAGTCACATTGATTTTGCATAACAACAATTCTGGTGCGTTTTTTTAGGTTATCCGCTGTGATTTCAAAGTTTGAACCGCCTATCGTCGAGATGTCGGTAAATTTCTTTGCAACCTTGGTAAAGTCGTATAGATTGCCTATATCGAGCTTTAGCCCCGTTGTTTTATAGTGCATAGGTATAATTATATTGGGCTCTAACAGCTTGATAATTTCTATAGCTTCCTCAGGGCCTACGGTGTATACTCCGCCAACAGGCAAAAACAGCACATCTACTTTGCCGACTTTTTGCGCAAATTCAACAGAAGGCACTATTCCGATGTCTCCCATGTGCAGGATGTTTATTCCCTCTGCCTTAATTTTAAAGGTGAGAGTGTCTCCTCTAAGCGAACCGCCCTTTTCGTCGTGCGGCTGCGAAATTGCACTTATCTTTACGCCCTTGCACTCAAAATCACCTTCGCTATCGAAACGCTCGTATTGCGAAACTATGGTTTTATCGTAGCTGTGGTCAAAATGTTCATGAGAAACCAACAGGATATCCGTGCTCACTTCGGGCAAGCTATATCCGATTTCCTCGTTGAACGGGTCTATTAATATTTTCGTGCCCGATTTTAATTCGAGCGAGAAACAAGCGTGTGCATACCATTTTACTAACATGGCCTTCTCCTTTTCTAAATGATTATGTGTTAGGAACGAACCGCGGGTGAGTCTTTGAAGTATGAAACATCAAGCCTGTTTACCGCTTGTGATCCCGAAAAATTTGCAACATATTCAAGCTCTATCTTTCCACCGTTGCCGTCCGCCTTTGAGTCCATAAGTGTTGGATAAATGACAAGTTCAAGCCTTCCGAAGGGTGTCGCATATGTCGCCGCAAAAGTTTTTTGCAGTTCAAAAACAAATTGAGTTTCGACAGCGCCGGTTTTTATGAGCATAATGCTGTCCTTTTTTACAATTATGTTTGTCATCGTGCTATAGCCTTCGATTAATTGGGTATCTTCGTAAAAAATGCTCAGTTCACCTTCGCGCTCTTCGAGTTTGCCCGCCGTTGTAAATTCAATGCCTTCAATGTCATCTCCAATTTCTTGATATCCGACGATGTGTAGCAGTATATCGTTCATCTTTCCTCCTGCCATATAATATGCCGGATTTTTAAGGGCATATTACGCTTATTATATCACACCTGTGACACACGAAATTAAGTTCTTTTAAATGTTTACAAAATGTTTACTTATTGTCGTTCTATTTTGCTAAAGTGTATTTTTTTTGCAACTATCTCTTATATCAAGAAGGATTTAAACAGGCAAACGCAGAACAATAATATAAGCGAATTTTTCGCAAAGCTTACTCTAAGACATATCTAAAATTACAACACGAAGGGAGGCAGTATTATGAAACTTATTATTGCCGGAAAAGGAATGGATGTTTCTAACTATCTCAAGGATTTGGTTGAGCAAAAATCCGAAAAGCTTGCGAGATATTTTAAACCGGAAACAGAAGTTCATGTCACACTCAGTATCGAAAAGAGCAGGCACATCGCGGAGGTAACGGTTCCGTTTGACGGAGCAGTGCTAAGAGCCGAAGAGTCGTCGGGAGACAAGTATTCTTCAATAGACGCATCTCTTAAAAAGCTCGAGCGCATGATCAGAAGACACCGCACAAAGCTCGAAAAAAGGCTACATGAAGAGGCATATTTGGGAGCACCTTTCTACGGAGACTACGAAGAAGAGTCGGATTATCCCAAAATTGTCAGAAAAAAACAATTTCCGATCAAGCCCATGCCTGTCGAGGAGGCAGAGCTTCAAATGGACATGCTCGGACACAGCTTCTTTGTTTTTGTAAACGGAGATTCGGGAGATGTAAACGTTATATACAGGCGAAAAGACGGAAATTTAGGTCTTATCGAACCTGATTACGATTAAAAAAATGAATAACCGAAAGTTTTTTGGGAATCCTAACACAGTAATAAATAATTTTGGAGGTGGATTACTTTGAAAAACACATCGGTTAAATGTAGCATCAGCAACTGTGCAAATCACTATGGAAAAGAAAACTATTGTTCTCTTGGCACAGTTACTATCGGAACGCACGAAGCCAACCCGACAAAATGTCAGTGTTGCGACTGCGAATCTTTCAGAATGAAGTAATCAAACAAAAGCTCCTCACCATAAAAAGTGAGGAGCTTGCTTTTTTATACCCATTAACATCTATAAAAACTACATATGCCCTTATTACATTTTAAGTAACTTCTTTGCATTTTTATAAAAT
>CAYJIQ010000095.1:0-7398 GCA_964370275.1 uncultured Christensenellaceae bacterium | reverse complement strand
GAAAACGAGCGTTGCATCTCGACGACAAACAGAAACTTCGTCGGAAGAATGGGGTATATTACGTCAGAGATCTACCTTTCAAGCCCAGCTGTTGCAGCAAAAAGCGCGATTGCGGGATACATAACGGTTTAAAAATAACAAAGGGGAAGATTGCCCCTTGTTTGAGATTAGTAACGAGTTAGGGAAATAATTATGAGAATTGCAGTTGGAATGTCGGGCGGTGTAGACTCTGCTGTGAGTGCGCTTTTGCTCAAGCAGCAGGGATATGATGTCGTCGGAATATTTATGAAAAACTGGGACGAAACCGTGGGCGAGGAGTGTACAGCGTAAGCTTTGAAGAGGAATATTGGGAGCGAGTCTTTAAACACTTTTTGTCCGAATATAAAAGCGGCCGCACTCCAAATCCCGACGTAATGTGCAACAGCGAGATAAAATTTGCGGCGTTTGCCGACTACTGTATAGACACGGGCGCAGACATAATGGCGACGGGTCACTATGCGAGAATTAGGCGAGACGAAAAGGGCGCGCACCTGCTAAAAGGGGTGGACGCTTCTAAAGATCAGAGCTATTTTCTTTGTATGCTCACAGAAAAACAGCTTTCCCGTGCGATGTTTCCCATCGGCGAGATTGAAAAGAGCGAGGTGCGCGAGATTGCCGAAAAATCGGGACTTGCAGTTGCGAAAAAAAAGGACTCGACGGGCATATGTTTTATAGGCGAGCGAAAGTTTAAGCAATTTTTAGCCAACTACCTTCCCGCACAGCCGGGAGAGATGCGCACACTTTCGGGTGAATTTATTGCGCCGCACGACGGACTTATGTACTACACCTTAGGTCAGCGCAGAGGCCTTGACATCGGAGGTCGGGGCACGGGGCAGAGATGGTTTGTCGTCGCAAAGGACATGGAAAAAAACATTCTCTATGTCGAGCAGGGTGAAGATTCGCCTGCGCTTTACACAAACTCTCTGAGCACAGAGCCATTTTCGTTTATTCACGAAGTTTCCGAACACAGTTTTGAGTGTACGGCAAAGTTCAGATATCGCCAACCAGACAGACCGGTTTTTGTTACGAAGAGAAGCGACGGCGGTCTGGACATCGAGTTTAAGGAAAAAGAGCGTGCGATAACTCCCGGGCAATACGCCGTTTTATATAATGGCGACGAATGCCTCGGCGGGGGAGTTATTTTATAAAGAGTAAAGTTTAGGGAGGGACAAAGATGCCGACAATATGCGTTTTTAGGGGAATAAAGATTAGTATTTATTGGAATGGTCACAACCCACCACATATGCACGTAGAATAGGGTGGAGAAAAAGCACTTATCAGCATTCCTGAAATTGAATTGGTTGAAGGCTCTTTGCCAAATAAACAGCTAAAAATGATTCTCGGGTGGACAGCGCTTCATCAAGACGAGTTGGTTGAAAATTGGGAGCTGGTTTCAAAACACATCGAGCCTTTTGAAATAGAACCCTTGCGTTGAGGAGATGTTGTAATGAAAAGTGAAATCCCTGTTGAAGTTGCAAAATATTTCAGCGAAGGAAGAAGGACGCTCGTTGCTTTAAGCGCAAACGAAGATTTTACGCTAAAACTTACTTTTGACAACGGCGAAGTGCGTCTTTATGACATGACGAGAACTGTTACTGAGGGAGTTTTTTAAATTTTAGGTGACCGGGAAAAGTTTAAATACGTATACATTGATTCCTCGGGTGCGGTCGCTTGGGATAAAGACGCGAGCGTAGACAGTGAGGTGGTTTGGAGCAATAAGCTTGACATTTGCCCTGATAGCATATACATTTACAGCGTGCCCGTTGTATAGTCACGCCCAAAGTTAATAAAACAGGTGGAATTATAATGAAAAATTGCAAAGTTGTAATCCTTGCCGCTGGCGAGGGAACACGAATGAAATCTAAAAAGAGCAAGGTTTTGCACGAAGTTGCGGGCAAACCGATGGTCGGCTGGGTGGCAGATGCCGCACGCATAGCTACGGGAGAAAGTCCGATAATTGTCGTGGGAAGTAATGCCGAACAGATCAAAAATACCTTTGGCGAAACGTGCTCATATGCACTGCAAAGCGAGAGGCTCGGCTCGGGTCATGCTGTGATGATGGCGATAGACGAGCTTAAAGCGTCAAACTGCGAATACACTCTTGTGCTTGCAGCAGACATGCCGCTCGTTCGAGGCGAACAGTTAAAAGTTCTTGTTGAAGAAGCGATAAAAGGAGAGTTCCATTCGCTTATGCTCACGACAAAGCTTGAAAACCCCACGGGTTACGGCCGAATTTTGCGTGACGAGAGCGGCGTTTGCGGAATTGTCGAACAAAAGGATGCGTCGGACGAACAAAAGGCGATAACCGAGGTCAATCTTTCACTTTATTGCTTTAACACAAAAAGTCTTATCGATGCTCTCGGGCAGATTACGACAAACAACGTGCAAAAGGAATACTACCTCACCGACTGCGTAGGCATAATCCACGGCAAAGGTTTAAAATCTGAGGCTATTGTCATGGATGTCGGCATGGACTGCATGGGCATAAACGACAAAGTTCAGCTCGCTCAGGCGGAAAACCTCATGAGAGCGAGGATAAACGAGTCGCATATGAGAAACGGAGTGACGATTATAGATCCGCAAAACACCTACATCGGAGCGGACGTTACCATCGGCGCGGACAGCGTTATATACCCGGGTTCGCTTTTGGAGGGAAAAACAGTTATCGGCGAAGATGTCGTGCTTCGTGGAAATTGCCACATCAAGGACAGCGAAATTGCAGACGGCGTTCAGGTACAAAGTAGCGTGATTATGCAGTCTAAGGTGGGGGAAAAGACGACTGTCGGGCCAAACGCATACCTTCGCCCGAACAGCATCGTCGGCAAAAACTGCAAAATAGGCGATTTTGTCGAGATTAAAAATGCGACTTTGGGAGACGGCTCAAAGGCTTCTCACCTCGCATACATCGGCGATGCGCAGATTGGCAAGGACGTAAACATCGGCTGTGGCGTCGTCTTTGTAAACTACGACGGAAAGAACAAGGCGAAGACGATCGTCGAAGACAGGGCGTTTGTCGGTTCAAACTCAAACCTCGTCTCACCCGTGAAAATCGAAAGCGGAGCGTATATTGCGGCGGGTTCGACGGTTACGAAGAACGTTCCCGCAGACGCGCTGGTCATCGCACGCGCAAGGGAGCTTATAAAAACCGGTTGGGGAAAGGGTCGCTATAAATAGTCATGGAATTTTACTTGGTATTGGGGCTTGGAAATCCCGGTCTTAAATATAAAAAAACCCGCCACAACGCGGGATTTGTTGCCGTCGAGATGCTTGCAAAAAAGCACGGCATAAAGCTTAATAAGAAAAAACACGACGGAGTTTTCGGCATCGGCGAGATTGAGGGAAAGCCCGTCATCATCGCTAAGCCGACGACTTACATGAACCTGAGCGGATATTGTGCCGTTCAGCTTGCGGACTACTACGACGTTAAGCACGAAAATATCATAGTTGTTTACGACGACATCGACCTGCCCGAAGGCAAACTTCGCCTAAAAAATTCGGGAAGTGCCGGTTCGCACAACGGAATGAAGTCTATTATTCAGGAGATTGATTCAAAAAACTTCCCTCGTGTGCGTATTGGTGTGGGAAGAAATCCCGAATATATGGATCTGGCTCACTACGTTTTGCAAAAGCAAAAGGGCGAAGTGCTCAGCGGATTTTACGAAAACTGCGAAAGAGCGGCAAGTGCAACCGAGTGCATTTTGGGCAGTGGTCTTTCCTCTGCGCAAGGTCGGTTTAATTCTTAAATTTTGGATAACACTGGCGGTTTTATTATCAAAAATGACAACAGAGGTGCCCTCGGAGCGTAAGTAAAGCTCGCAAACGCAAAAATCCCTCTAAAAATAGGGGGATTTTTGCTATCTTCGTTGCAAGGTTTTGCAGACTCTCTTGAGCTAAGTCTTTTTAAACCCTATTTATTTTGTTCCGAAAAGTCTGTCGCCCGCATCTCCTAAGCCGGGAACAATGTATGCGTGGTCGTTTAGACATTCGTCTACCGCCGCAACATAAATCTCGACATCGGGGTGCGCCTTTCTGACAGCTTCGATTCCCTCGGGAGCGGCAATAATCGACATGAGCTTAATGCTTGTCCCGCCTTCACGTTTGATAAGGGAAATTGCCTCGCTCACACTTCCGCCTGTTGCCAACATAGGATCTAGGATGATAAGATCTCGTTCCTGCACATCGCTTGGGAGTTTGCAGTAATAGTCGACGGGCTTTAGCGTGTCGGGGTCTCTGTACATTCCGATGTGGCCGACTTTAGCTGCGGGAACGAGGTTTAATACTCCGTCCACCATGCCGAGTCCTGCTCTGAGTATCGGGACGATGCCCAAGGTTTTGCCTGAAACGACCTTTGCTTTTGTCTTGCAAACGGGAGTTTCAATCTCAACTTCTTTTAGCTGTAAACTTCTTGTTACTTCATAAGCCATAAGCATTGCGATCTCGCTTACAAGCTCACGGAAGTCTTTTGTTCCGGTGTATTTGTTGCGAATAAGCGTTACTTTGTGTGTAATTAGCGGGTGATCCATGACATGTAATTTGCTCATTAGTTGCCTCCGTTTTGCATAGTTTCTATTTTTGTTATTTTATCTATTCTCTTTATGTGGCGCTCGTCGTTTGAAAAGGGTGTTTGCAAAAACGCATCGACAACCTCACAAGCAAGGCCGCCGGCGATAACTCTTGCGCCCAGTGCCATGACATTTGTGTCGTTGTGTTCGCGAGTTGCCTTTGCGCTGAAAACGTCGCTTAGAAGAGCACATCTGATTCCTTTAATCTTGTTTGCGCTTATCGAAATTCCGATTCCCGTTCCGCACACCAAGATTCCTTTTACTGCCTTGCCCTCGAGCACTTCGGCGCACACAAGCTCTGCAATATCGGGATAGTCGCAGGAGTTTAGGTCATACGTGCCGACGTCGCTAATTTCGTAGCCTTTTTGTTTAAGGTGGGTAATAATTTCGCTTTTTAGTGCAAAACCGCCGTGGTCTGCACCAATACAAATTTTCATATAACGCTCCTCTTTTGTCATTAGTCCATCTCTAAAATACGAGTCGTTCACAGCAAAAAGATTGGTGAATAGAGTTTTTAGAGATCTCTTATAATCTTATCTAATTTTATTATAAAAAACACTTTTCGTCAACGGTTAAATGCTATTGTTGCTCAGCAGTGGCAATTTTTAAGCGTTGCAGGTAAAATAGGGCATCCGTTGTCTTGCAATTTTGCTCGTTTTTAAGTATAATATTAATAATGTAAAGACAGGAGGCATTGTTTTTGGAAGTTGTTTCAAAGAGACTAAGCGGTTTTCGCACAGGGATCTTCGCAGCGCTGGACGAAAAAAAGGCGCAGTTTGCCCGCGAGGGAAAAAAAGTATATAATCTATCGGTGGGAACGCCCGATTTTGCACCGCCAAAACACGTGGTGGAGGCACTATGTAATTCGGCGCAAGACCCCGAAAATTGGAAGTATTCGCTAAGAGATACGGACGAGCTCTTGCAGACGGCAAGCGAGTACTATAAAGACAGGTTCGGAGTTGATATTTCTCCTGACTGCATGATGTCTGTGCACGGAACTCAAGAAGGAATGGGGCTACTTGGCACGGCGATATGCGACACGGGAGACGTGGTTTTATTGCCAAATCCGGGCTACCCGATTTTTGAGGCAGGCTCTATGCTTGCGGGTGCGGACATGCATTTTTACAACCTCACAGAGGAAAATGGCTTTTTGCCGGTGTTTGGCGACATTCCCGAGGATATTTTAAAGAGTGCAAAGTACATAGTTATGTCATATCCCTCAAACCCCGTCGGTGCATGTGCTCCGAAGAGCGTTTATGAGGAGCTTATTAGCATCGCTAAAAAGTATGATATTATAGTTATAAACGACAACGCATACTCGGACATTGTGTTTGAGCCAAACGAGTCATTCTCCTTTCTTTCGCTAGAAGGCGCAAGCGAGGTTGGAGTCGAGTTTTTGTCGCTTTCTAAGTCGTTTAGCGTAACAGGCGCGAGAATTTCTTTCCTTTCGGGAAAAAAAGAGGTGGTAGACGCGCTTAAACTTTTGCGCACACAGATTGACTTTGGCATGTTTTATCCCGTCCAACACGCTGCGATTGCGGCTATGAAGGGAAGCCGCGAATGCGTGGAATTTGCTCGAAATGAGTATAAAAACCGCCGTGATGCGCTTTGCGAGGGTCTTAGGAATATAGGCTGGGATGTTGCGGATTCTATGGGCACGATGTTTGTTTGGGCAAAGATTCCCGGTGGATTTACATCATCTGTGCATTTTGTTACCGAGCTGTTTGAAAAGACAGGCGTTTTGTGCACTCCGGGTAGCGCATTTGGAAGCATGGGAGAGGGGTATGTGCGCTTTGCGCTCGTATTGCCCCCAAAAAAACTAAAAGAAATTGCAGATATAATCGGCAATTCTAACATATTTTAAGGAGAAAAAAGATGACAGGTAAGGTATTTAAATACACAGACAACGTGGACACGGACGTAATAATCCCCGCGAGATATCTAAACACATCAGACCCCGAGGAGCTTGGCAAACACTGCATGGAGGACATCGACGAAGATTTTGTCAAGAACGTAAAAAAGGGCGACATCATCGTTGCACTTGAAAACTTCGGTTGCGGTTCTTCGCGTGAACATGCGCCAATCTCTATCAAAGCGGCGGGTGTGAGCGTGGTTATCGCAGTTAGTTTCGCCAGAATTTTTTACAGAAATGCGATCAACTGCGGTGTTCCCATCGTAGAGTGTGAGGCGGCGGCGAGAGATGCGCAGTCGGGAGACGAGATGAGCGTAGACCTTGATGCGGGCATTATCAAAAACGAGACTCAGGGCAAGCAGTATGAGATCAAACCGTTCCCCGAGTTTATAAAAAACCTCATTAGCGAAGGCGGGCTTATGAAGGCAGCAAAAGCCGGCGTTATTTAGGGGAGAAACACAGATGACATATAACATTGCAACAATTGCCGGAGACGGAATCGGTACGGAGATTATGGAGCAGGCATTGCTTGTTCTTGAAACGATAGAGAAAAAATTCGGAGATAAGTTTAGCGTAACTCCCGTTCTTATGGGCGGATGTGCTTACGACGAGACGGGACATCCGCTTCCCGAGATAACCGTGCAAACATGTAAGAAATCCGACGCAGTGCTCATGGGCTCTGTTGGCGGAGACAAGTGGGACAACCTTCCCTCGCACCTAAGACCCGAGGCGGGGCTTCTTGGTCTTCGCAAAGCTCTTGGGCTTTATTGCAACATTAGGCCGGTAAAACTCTTCCCCGAACTTTCGGCAAAGTGCCCGATAAAAGACGAGATTATCGGCAAGGGTGTGGACATCGTAATCGTGCGTGAGCTTACGGGCGGGGCG
>CAYJIQ010000094.1:1426-7399 GCA_964370275.1 uncultured Christensenellaceae bacterium | reverse complement strand
AATCTGAGGTTATCAAAAAGTAGTCGGTAAACCCCATAGAGGCGATTACTTCCAGTTCGTATGTGAGCCGCTCTTCGTGAACCTCCGGGGATGAATACCGCTTGCTCATTCCCATGCGCACGAGTTTTTCTAAATATTTTTCGTGAGTAAATCCATGAGGGACTTTATATTCGGGAAGGTAGATGTTGTCAAAATTCAGTTCAACGTTGCACTTGTCTGCAATTTCTACTGTATTTTGCATAGCGTCGGGAAGGTGTGGCAAAATTTGCGCCATCTCCTCTGCGCTTTTTATATAAAATTCCTCCGTCTCGAAGGTGAGCCTGGTTTCGTCTATGGTGCGTACCATCTGGATGCACATGAGCACATCTTGCGCACTCGCATCTTCGCGCTCGGTGTAGTGAGTGTCGTTTGTGAGCACAATTTTTATGTTTAAGCCCCGTGCAAGCTCGACAAGCAGAGGAATTGCTCGCTTTTGGTCGGCAAGCCCGTGGTCTTGAAGTTCGATGTAAAAGTCGTCGCCAAAAATTCTTTGAAGCCTTTGTGCCAGCTGATATGCGGGAGAGGTCTGTCCGTTTAGCAACATTGAAGGAATGTCGCCCGCAAGGCATGCCGAAAGACAGATTATTCCTTCGCTGTACTTTTCAAGCGTGTCATAATCTATTCTGGGTTTATAGTAATATCCCTCGGTAAAGCCGATGGAGGATAGTTTCATAAGGTTGTGGTATCCAACGTCGTTTTTGGCAAGGCAGAGCAGATGTGAATATTCTCTAAAACGAGTGGTTTTGTCGTGCAAGCTTCCGCTCGCGACATACAGTTCGCAGCCGATAATTGGCTTTATTCCCTGTTTTTTTGACTCCGTGGTCGGTTATGGCAATTGCCTTTTGACCTAGCTTTTTCGCTCTTGAAACGATGTCGCACACCCGAGATGCGCCGTCTAAGAGGCTGTATTCGCTGTGTACGTGAAGGTGGACGAAGTTGCTCAATATTTTACCTCTTATTCAAAACTCAGTTTGCCGATATACTTGGTGTTGCGGTATCTGTCAGCAAGGTTTAGCCCGTATCCCACGACGTAGTGGCCGGGGATTTCAAAGCCTATGTAGTCTGCTTCAAACTCAACGTCTCTGCTTGAAGGTTTGTCTAAAAGTGCGCACATTTTGACTTCGCTGGCTCCGAGTGTCTTGTAAAACTGTGTTACCTTTATGGCGGTGTGCCCGCTGTCTACAATATCGTCCACGACGAGCACCTTTTTGCCCTCGACGTCTTCACACGAGTTATTCAAAATCTTAACCTCTCTTGAACTCGTCATGCCGTCGCCGTAGCTCGAAGTCCAGATAAAGTGTATATCCACATGTCCTTCAAATTCGCGGATAAGGTCGGTATAAAAAATCGTTCCGCCCTTTAGCGCACAGATCATTATAGGCAACTGCCCGTCGTAATCCGCCTCGATCTCCTTTGCCATCTGTGCAATTCTCTCTTTAATCTGTTGCTCTGTCAAAATTACTTCGACAATTTCTTTTTTAGTTTCTTTCATTTAAAATCACCTCTAATCTCGCATAATGGTCATGAACACGCATCTTTTCGCTTAGCCCGACTCCCGGAACCCATAATATTTCGCTGTCTATTGCTAAAACAGGCAGGTTTCTAAGGTCTCTGGGTACTTTTTTATCAAGCAGAAATCTTGAAAGTTTTCGCTCCCCTGTGCGCCCAAATGGAACGATGTAGTTGCCCGTGCGCGGCATTCTGAGCACAGAACCTTTTAGCACATCCGGATTTGCGTACTGATAAAGCGCCTCGTTTGAAGGGAACATCTCAAGCGGGTGCTCGGCGGAAACTTCAAACTCGCCACCCGGAAAGGGAGTTATCCCGGGAATGTTTATGCTCTCGTGAAAATATGTCGCATCGCCCGGTTTATAGATAACAAGGTGCGAATATCTCACCGCCGCACGGTATGTCGCCGTTTCAAATCGCTTGCCTGTAACCCCTCTTAGAGCGAGGTCGTATATTGTCAGCAGGTGTTGTCTTTCAACGTCTTTTGGGACAATATTGTGGACGGCTTTTTTTATCACACGCAGTGCAAGCGGTTGTTCGAGGTCGCAAAGTTTTTCTATGTCTATGCTAACCCTTCCGCTTTCAATCTTAGCGCAATATGAAAATGCATCTGCCTCTGCAACCTGAACTATTTCGCCCTCGCTTCTTATGTTTAGCGACGTTCGGTAAATATTATACACTGCGTTTGCGTTTATCCGCTCGAGGTGGGGCAAAACCTTCTCTCGCAGGTAATTTCTGCTGTATGAGACATCAAAGTTAGTCTCGTCCGTACAAAACCTAAGGTTGTTGTCATGAAGATATTGCATAATTTCGGCTCTCGTTGCAAAGAGAAATGGCCGTACAATTCCGTCCGGGCGGATGGGTGCTATGCCCGAAACTCCGCTTATCCCGCTGCCACGTATCATGTTTAATAGCACGCTTTCAGCGACATCTGAGCTGTGGTGCGCAAGGCAGACGGCAGATAGGTTTTTTTTCTTTATGTTGTCAAAAAAGAAATCGTAGCGCAGTTTTCTCGCCATGTTTTCAAGGTTTTCTCCTTTTTGAACGGCGATCTTTGGGACGTCGGCACTCGAAGAAATAAAGGGAATGCCCAGCCTCTTGCAAAGGTTGCGCGTAAATTCCATATCCTCCAGCGAGGCATGTCCGCGAATTCCGTGTTCAAAGTGCAGGCAAAAAAGATTAATCTCGAGCATATGTGAAAGTTCGTGCAAAACGTGAAGCATGCACACGGAATCCGCACCGCCACTAACCGCGACGCCAACGCTTGATCCCCGCTTTATAAGGTCGTTCTCGCTGATGAATTTATATACATTCTGAGCAAACATAGCGCACACCTCGATAATTTATTATATTCCTTATATTTTAGCATATTTCGAGGAACATTTCCATAATAATTTGAGAAAAATGTGAGCGAGGTTGCAATATGCTCGAAGCTACATTATAATAAGACAGTATTAATGAAGAAGGAAAGAATTTTATGAAAATCGCCATCTCACCGCTATACAGCTCTTCAAAGGGAAACTGCGCACTCGTTTGTACGCCTAACTGTGCTCTGCTTACAGACCTCGGCGGAACAATGCTTGCGACGACCAAGGGGCTCGAAAAGGCGGGTAAAAATCCGAACGATATAAAAGCTATTTTGATAACTCATGAACATTCCGACCATACAAAAGGGGCGGGTGCTTTTAGCAGGAAGTTTGACATACCCGTTTATGCGACGGCAAAAACATGGGATATGATGGAAAAAAAGTTAGGAGATGTGGCGAGTAAAAACATGAGAATTGTAGACAAAGAGGGCTTTTTTGTCGACGACATAGAAGTTTCGCCTGTGCCGCTTCATCACGACGCTCAAGATCCTGTCGGCTATGCATTTAGCGCAAAGGGCAGAAAGGTTGCAGTGCTCACGGACACGGGAAAGTTTTGTAGGGCGCAACTAAAGGCGCTTAGCGGCGCTACCATCGTAATGCTTGAAAGCAACCACGACGAAAACATGCTAAAGTGCTCAAAGTATCCCTACCACCTAAAACAGCGCATACTTTCAAACCACGGACATTTGAGCAACGTATCTGCGGGAGAGGCTGTAATAAAATTGTACGCCGAAAACGTCCGAGGAATATTGCTTTCACATTTAAGTCAGGAAAACAACTTCGACGAACTGGCATTCTCGACGGTGAGGGACACATTGCTTGAAAACGGACTAATCGTCGGCAAGGACATATCCCTCGGTGTCAGCAAAAAGTTTGATTTTACGGGTTTTTATTCGGTTAAATAGTAATTTTAAGCCTCGGCAGCAAGCGCCTCTTCGCGGCTTGCTATGCTAAGAGCATCGATAATCTCATCCATATCGCCGTCCATATAAGCGTCTAGCTTGTATAGGGTGATGGGAATTCTGTGGTCGGTAACGCGCCCTTGCGGGTAGTTGTATGTGCGGATTCTCTCGCTTCTGTCTCCGCTTCCAACTTGGCTTTTGCGGTTTTTTGCGTATTCTTCGTCCTTTTCGCGCTTCATAAGGTCATAAAGTCTCGATTTTAGGACTTTCATGCCCTTTTCTTTGTTTTTTAGCTGAGATTTTTCGTCTTGACAGGAAACCACAAGTCCGGTCGGAAGGTGTGTAATTCTAACGGCAGAGTCCGTCGTGTTGACGCACTGTCCGCCGTTTCCGCCTGCGCGGAAAACGTCTATTCTCAGGTCATTTGCGTTTATCTGGATGTCTACGTCCTCAACTTCGGGGAGAACGGCGACTGTTGCCGCAGAAGTGTGGATTCTACCGGCAGACTCGGTTTCGGGAACGCGCTGTACACGGTGAACGCCACTTTCGTATTTTAGCCTTGAAAATGCGCCTTTGCCTTTGATTTCGAGGATAATTTCCTTAACACCGCCAAGTTCGGTGAGGTTGCTCGAGAGGGGCTCGACTTTAAATCGGTTTCTTTCGGCAAATCTGGTATACATGCGAAGGAGGTTTGAGCCAAAGAGTGCGGCTTCGTCTCCGCCCGTGCCCGCACGGATTTCGAGAATAACGTTTTTGTCGTCGTTGGGATCTTTTGGAAGCAACAAAAACTTGAGCTCTTCCTGCATCTCGGGGAGCTTTCCTTCTATCTCGGCGCGTTCGAGGTCTATCATCTCACGCATGTCCGGGTCTTCCTCGTCCATCTCCTTTAGGTCCGAAAGTTCGGATTGAAGGGTTTGGTATTCGCGATATTTTAATACGACATCCTCGATGTCTGAACGCTCCTTTAAAATCTTTGTGTAAAGCTCTTGGTCGGATATGACCTCACTTTTGCTTATTTCCTCTGTCAATTCGTCGTAGCGCCTTGCTACTTCTTCAAGTTTTTCAAACATAATTTCTTTCCTTATTAAATAATAACCTGCGCCGGTGTCATGAGCGCAAAGGCCAGTGCAATTAGTACCTGTGCGGGAGTGTAGAGTGCCATGACGGCAAAACTGTTGAGTTTCGTCTGCTTTATAAAGATAGAGCGGGACAAAATGTAGTCAGAAGCCATAAACAACAGCGTTCCCACAACAAGCAGTATACTCTGTAATGTCACGGATTGCAACAAAAGATTTGTCGAAACGAAATTTATCGAGACGAGTGTGAGTACGTATAGTATTACGGGAATGAGCATATCCCTTTCGATGTAGCCTCTTATCGAGGTAAACATAATCTTTCCGATTGCGAGAAGCAACATTGCTATGACGAGTGCGACGAGCAGGTTAAGCGCGGTCAAAAGCTCGGCAATAGCCACGATGTATAAAATATGCCCCGTTAAAAATGAGCTTAGTCCCAAAAGAAAAAAGGGCTTTTTTGTTGAGAGCAAGAAAACGTCTCCCAGCCAGCCGAAGCCCAGACCGATGAATATCAGCACATTCATCTGCGGGTTTATTAGGTAGCACAGCAGCGTCAACAGCGGCATGAGTGTGACCTTGGCTATGCCCGAAATTTTCGGTCTGTGAAAAATTTTGGTTATTAAGTTTACCGCAGTCGCAAGCCCGAGTGCACATGCGACTAAAATAACATTAGTCTCCATTTTCCTCTCCTAACAGGTTAAATTGATAAGATTGTCGCTTTACGTCGATAGTGTGTAAATATTACAAAAATGTGAACCAAAGCGGGGTTAAAGCCGAAAATAAGTGGATAACTATGTGGAATAAGTGGATAACTCCGGATTTCGTGTGGATAACTTACATAGTGCTGTGGATTACTGGGGGGCAAGTGTGGATAATGAGGGGATAAATGTGGATAACTTGGGGATTAAAAACCTTGCGGAAACTAATATCCTCTTCTACCCTCAAGCGCTCTTAGGAGAGTTATCTCGTCTGTATATTCAAGTTCGCCGCCGACGGGTATTCCGTGGGCAATCCTTGTTACGGTTATCCCAAGGGGGGAAAGTAGTCTGTGAATATAAACAGCGGTTGCCTCGCCTTGGA
>CAYJIQ010000094.1:0-1416 GCA_964370275.1 uncultured Christensenellaceae bacterium | reverse complement strand
GATAATCTCGTTTAAATCTCCTTTTTTGACTCGCTCAAGAAGTGGGGCAATAGCAATGTCGTCGGGGCCTATTCCCTCAAGAGGTGCAATAGTTCCGCCGAGGACATGGTATACCCCGCGATAATCCTTTAGGCGCTCAAATGCCGCAACATCCCTTGCGTCTCGCACGACGCAGACGGTAGACCTGTCCCTTGTGTCGTCTGAGCAGATGTAGCAAACTTCGCTTTCACACAAATTTCCGCAGACAGTGCAGATGCGCACGGCTAGTCTTGCACGGTAGAGCTCCTGTGCAAATTCCTTCACTTCGTCTGCAGGCAATTCGATAATGTGATATGCAAGGCGCATTGCACTCTTAGGGCCGATTCCCGGCAAAGATGCAAAGCGCTCTTGCAGTTTGTTCATCGAGTCTATTTGAAACATGGATTAAAAGAGCCCTCCCATGTTCATTCCGCCCGTAACCTTAGACATTTCTTCGTTCATCATCTTCTCAGCATTGCTCATAGCTTCGTTTACCGCTGCAATGATGATGTCTTGAAGCATTTCGATGTCGTCGGGATCGACAATTTCAGGTGCAATTTCAATGCTCTTCATCTCGCGCTTTCCCGAAACCACAACTTTAACCGCTCCGCCGCCGGCAGTCGCTTCAACTTCGCGCTCTTCAACCTCAGCCTGAACGCGCTCCATGTTTGCCTGCATCTTTTGTGCCTGCGCCATCATATTTTGCATGTTCATTCCGCCGCCCATTCCGCCGCCGAAGCCGCCACCACGTTTTGCCATAATCTATAAAACCTCCAATATTTTCATTATCTTATACAGTATACCACAAAGGCTGTTTTTGACAACCGTATTTTAACCTTCAATCAAAATTTCTCTGCCCTCGTCTATGTAGTTTATGTGTACTTTAACTGCCGATGCACAAAATAGATGGGGGAATTTATCCGCCCATTCGATAAGGCAAAAGTTGCCGGAGTTTAGGTATTCGTCAAATCCGATTTCAAAAAGCTCCTCTTCGTCGTCTATGCGGTAAAGGTCAAAGTGATAAAGCCCTTCGTACTCCCGTGCTATAGTAAAGGTCGGCGAAAGTAGATGCTCTGTTATCCCAAGCTCGCGCGCAAATGCATTTGCAAAAAGCGTCTTTCCCGCGCCAAGGTCGCCCAAAAGCAATATGACGCTTCCCTTTTCAAGTCGCTTTGCGAGGTACTTTGCTACCTGGATAGTTTGCTCTTCACTTTTTGAAATAAATCTCTCCAAAAACGCTCTCCCTTCAAATCTTTTTTCCAGTATAACAAATAATTCGCGTATCGTAAAGCAAAAAAAGCCTCTTTCCCGCAGCATTGCCACATGGAAAAGAGGCTTTTTTGTTTAGTGTGTTAACTTATGCCTTGCCGTTGCATCCGAGCACGTTTATGATCTTGT